>JADIML010000217.1 GCA_017694765.1 Candidatus Scybalomonas excrementavium | reverse complement strand
AAACTACCATTTGTGACAAAGGAAAAAATTGAAGAAATCGAAGCTCTTTATCCAACACCATTTCATATTTATGATGAAAAAGGAATTCGTGAAACAGCTAGAAATCTTTATAAGGCTTTTTCTTGGAATCAAGGATTTAAAGAATACTTTGCAGTAAAAGCAACACCAACACCTGCCATTTTGAAAATTCTTCATGAGGAAGGATGTGGAGTTGATTGCTCTTCTATGGCAGAACTCGTGATGGCGAAGCGTTGTGGATTTCAAGAAGGGGAAATCATGTTTTCTTCCAATGATACACCATTAGAAGAATTTACGTATGCCGATGAAATTGGTGGAATCATTAATTTAGATGATCTGACACATGTAAAAGCGTTAAAAGAAGCATGTGGCACGATTCCAGAAGTTGTATGCTGTCGTTATAACCCAGGTGGAGTCTTTGAGCTTGGAAATAATATTATGGATAACCCAGGTGATGCCAAATATGGAATGACAAAAGAGCAGATGATAGAAGCCTATAAGGAATTAAAAGAAGCAGGGGCAAAAGAATTTGGAATCCATGCGTTTTTAGCTTCCAATACAGTAACGAATGAGTATTATCCAAAACTTGCTAAAATTTTATTTGAATTAGCAGTAGAATTAAAGAAAGAAACGGGCGTTCATATTGGATTTATTAATTTATCAGGTGGTATCGGTATCCCTTATCGTCCAGACCAAGAACAAAATGACATTTTTGCCATAGGAGAAGGAGTTCGTAAAGCCTATGAACAAATTTTAGTTCCAGAAGGAATGGATGATGTGAAAATCTATACAGAATTGGGTCGTTATATGTTAGCTCCAAATGGAGGCTTAGTGACAAAAGCCATTCATGAAAAACATACCCATAAAGAATATGTTGGTGTTGATGCTTGTGCAGCAAACTTAATGCGCCCAGCTATGTATGGCTCTTATCATCATATTACAGTGCTTGGAAAAGAAGAAAAACCATGTGATCATAAATATGATATTGTTGGTTCTCTTTGTGAAAATAATGATAAATTTGCCATTGATCGTTTGCTTCCAGAAATTGAAAAAGGAGATATTCTCTTTATTCATGATACAGGAGCACATGGATTTTCTATGGGATATAATTACAATGGAAAACTTCGTTCCGCAGAAATCCTATTACAAGAAGATGGAAGTACAAGAATGATTCGCCGTGCAGAAACATTAGAAGACTATTTTGCAACGTTAGAAGGGTATGATTTTTAAATAAAAGAGGAAATATTTTTACTCGATTCATGATTTTCATATAAATAAAAAAACTTCTGATTAAATATAAAAAAAGAAATCGGAAGTTTTTTTATATTTAATATCGTCAGAATATATAAAAAGTTGCTATTGACAAGATAAATTTTTTATGGCATTATTAATATAACTACCAGAATATGGGATGTTTTATGCTAAATGTTATAATGGGGGTCAAAGAGAATAATTTTTTTTACCATCCAATAATAGTAATGATTCCTAATATTATTTTTATTTATATAGATAGGAATAGAAGTCAAAATAGGAGGCAGATATGATGAGTAAGCATTTATCACCAGAAGTGAGAGTTCCAATTGATGAGGGGAACCCAGCGATTCGAAGAGAAGAAGCATTATGTATTAAATGTGGACAATGTAAAAATGTCTGTAAGGATTATATTTCTGTATTAGGACATTATGATTTGGAGAAAACAAATGATACGGCTATTTGTATTCATTGTGGACAATGTGCAAATGTTTGTCCAGTTAATTCTATTACAGAGCAATATGAGTATGAAAGTGTCATTCAGGCAATCGAAGATCCTGATAGTATTGTAATTGTCTCAACTTCTCCATCTGTTAGAGTCGCTTTAGGAGAAGAGTTTGGGATGCCAGATGGCTCATTTGTACAAGGGAAAATGGTTTCACTTTTAAGGAAATTAGGTGTTGATTATGTTTTAGACACCAACTTCGCAGCAGATTTAACAATTGTAGAAGAAGCCAGTGAATTGATAGAAAGAGTTACAAAAGGAGATAAACCTCTTCCACAATTTACAAGCTGTTGTCCAGCATGGGTAAAATTTGCAGAAATTTATTATCCTGAAATGTTAGAACATATATCTTCTGCTAAAAGTCCGATTGGAATGCAAGGCCCAACAATTAAAACATATTTTGCTAAAAAGATGGGTATTGATCCAAAGAAAATTGTCAATGTAGCACTAACTCCTTGTACTGCAAAGAAATTTGAAATTCGAAGAGAAGAGATGAAGGCATCTGGAGTGTATTTAGGCGATGAGCATATAAGAGATATGGATTATGTGATTACGACTAGAGAGTTGGCTATTTGGGCAAAACAAAAAGAAGTTGACTTTAATGCATTAGAAGATTCTGAATTCGATAAGCTAATGGGTGAAGCCAGCGGAGCCGGCGTTATTTTTGGAAATACTGGTGGTGTTATGGAAGCCGCTTTAAGAACAGCGTATGAGTTTATAACAAAACAAGATGCTCCAGAACAGCTCTTTGATTTACAACCAGTTAGAGGAATGGATGGTATTCGAGAAGCAAGTCTTCAGATTGGAGACATGACAGTGAATGTGGCCGTTGTTTATGGTACTGAAAATGCTAGAAAAATGATTGAAAGAGTACAAAATGGCAATAAACAGTATCATTTTATTGAAGTGATGACTTGTCCAGGAGGATGTATCGGTGGAGGCGGTCAGCCAAAAGATACAGAATATAAAGGAGATGCTTTACGCGAAAAACGTATTGAAGGATTATATGCTAGAGATGCGAAAATGAAAAAACGTAAAAGCCATGAAAATCAAGAAATTATCGCTCTATACAAAGAATTTTATGGAGAGCCATTGAGTCTGCTTGCAGAGGAGATGCTCCATACATCTTATTATGATAGAAGTTCTGAATTAGGCGATGATCAAATAAATATAAAAAATAGAAAAGGAGAAAAGACAACTATGAAAAAATTTGTATGTACAGTATGTGGATATATTCACGAAGGGAATGAAGCACCAACAGAGTGCCCAGTTTGTCATCAACCAGCATCGAAATTCAAAGAAATGGTCGTAGATTCTAAAAACCCTTACGCTGGAACAAAAACAGAAAAAAACCTTTGGGAAGCATTTGCTGGGGAATCTCAAGCAAGAAATAAATATACATATTTTGCTTCTGTTGCAAAAAAAGCTGGATATGAACAAATCGCTGAATTATTCTTAAAAACAGCAGAAAATGAAAAAGAACATGCAAAACTTTGGTTTAAAGCATTAGGACAGTTAGGCGATACAGAAGAAAACTTACTTCATGCAGCAGAAGGTGAAAATGCAGAATGGACAGATATGTATGAACGTATGGCAAAAGATGCAGAAGAAGAAGGATTCCATGAACTTGCTGCGCAGTTCAGAGGAGTTGGAGCTATCGAAAAACTTCACGAAGAAAGATATCGTGCATTATTAAATAATGTAGAAACAAAACAAGTATTTGAAAGAAGTGGAGTGCAAATTTGGGAATGTCGTAACTGCGGACATGTAGTTGTAGGTACAAAAGCACCTGAAGTATGCCCAGTTTGCAAACACCCACAAAGTTACTTCGAATTAAGAAAAGAAAACTACTAATCAAAAAGAATTAATAAAAAACAGCCAGATGTTCCTTGCATTTGGCTGTTTTTTATCTCAGAAGTGACGTAACGTCGCCAAGAGTGCTAGGCGCACATTTTATTATTGAACGGGGACTTTGTAAGAAACAGCATATTTTATAAGATTTCGCTTAAATAATATGATAGTGTTTTAAGGCTTTTACAATACCATCATTTTCTACTGTATCTGTCTGATATTCCACATATGGCAATATTTCTTTCATGGATACTCCCATAGCGATGGCATGAGGAACATATTCAAGCATTGGCAAATCGTTGGTACTATCACCAATGGCATAGCAATTTTCCAGTGGAATCTGAAAATGATCGCATAAATATTGAATAGCGGTTGCTTTTGAATGATTGGCAGGAACAGCTTCTCTCATTCCGTTACCTCGATCAATAATGGAAAACCATTTGGAAAGAAATTCTTGAACTTCCGATTCTGGCATATGGGATGGTTTCCAATAAACCATTTTTGTAAAAGAGATTTTTCCAATGTCTTCTTTGGAATGAATTGGGTGGAGGGGAACACCAAGTGTCTTTCCAAACTCCGCCATATTACGGTGATCTTCAATAGAACCACAGGAATGAAGACTGTCGGTTCCTTCAAAGAGAGCTGTTAAACTGTGTTCCAAAAAGTAAGAGGCTATCTCATAACAAGATTCTTGATCAAGTTGAAAGAAATAAAGTGGTTCTTCCCCTAAATAAATTTCAGTACCACATCCACAACAGTAACCGGAAAAACCAAGTTTTTTAATATCTTCATGGATATTAATTAATGTTCTTCCACTATTAATAAAAGCAAGATGACCATTTTCCATTGCTTGTTTAATGGCAGTTTGTGCCGATTCGGGAATCGTATTTGTATATTCAGGAACAAGAGTACCATCAATATCGAAAAAAATCATTTTACGTTCCATAAAAATCCTCCTTTTGTGTTATAAAGATAAGGGACTTTCGCTCATTATACCATTGTATTGGTGCGAAAGTCCCTTGCATTTTATACAGTTTCTGGTTCTGGATAAGTTTCACCAAATAATTCAACTGTCATAGATTTAATTTTTTGTTCTTCTACTGGACGATCTCCGTAAGTTGTTTTTGTTGTAGCAATTGTATTTACAACATCCATACCATCGATTACTTTCCCAAATGCTGCATATGCTCCATCTAAGTGTGGAGATGTTTTGTGCATGATAAAGAATTGAGAACCAGCAGAGTCAGGCATCATAGAACGAGCCATAGAAAGAACACCTGGAGTGTGTTTTAATTGATTTGTAAATCCGTTTTGGTTGAATTCCCCTTTGATAGAATATCCAGGGCCACCCATACCAGAGCCTTCTGGACATCCTCCTTGAATCATAAAGTTTTCAATAACACGGTGGAAAATTAAACCGTTATAATAGCCTTTTTGTACTAAGCTAATAAAGTTATTGACTGTATTTGGGGCGATTGCTGGATATAATTCCGCTTTGATCACATCGCCATTTTCCATTGTAATTGTAACAACTGGGTTTTGTGCCATTTGTAAATCTTCCTTTCAATCCTTTTATTTTCACATAGTTTGTGAATGTGAGAAATTCCAAACGTCTCTTTCTCCATATTTCTTATTATAGCGAAAAATCATGTGGAAAGCAAATCTTATATAAAAGTGTAGTTTGACCGTCTATATCTATTTCTTCCTCTAAATGAAATCCTAACTTTTGTATCAGCTGAATGGAGCGGGCATTATGGGGCAATATAAGTGCAAAAAGTTCAGGGATAGAAAGCTCTTTCCTTGCATAGTTGCATACTGCTTGACAAATTTCAAAACCATAGCCTTTTTGTTGGGCAGGAGGGGTAATCATATATTGTAGCTCATAACGAGAAACTCCATTTCGTTCTTTATATTCAATACCACATTGTCCAATGACAGAGAGAGTGTGTTTTTCAATGATACACCATAAACCATGTCCATAAAATTCATAGGCGCCGTGAATATAAGAAGAGAGAAAGGAAGGGACTTCTTCTCTTGTTTTAGCAGGACAATGTAATTGATCCGATACAGGAAAACTTTGATAGAGATCAAAAAAATCGTGTTCATCGGTTAGAGACCATTCTCGAAGTTGTAAACGCTCTGTCTCTAAAACTATAAGTGGGAGTTTGTGAAAGCGGCAAAAGACAAAGGAAAGATTTTCTTCTGTAATAGCCTGAATTCCTTCAAAAATGTAAGGGATTTTGGAAAAATCAGAGGATAGACTCGGTAGCTCATTATCCTTAAAAATGCCAAGAGTAGGAAGAGGGAGTGTAGAAGGAGTTTGTGTACTTGCATGAAAAGGAGGTATTTTGGGAAAAATAGATGCAGGGCTCTTGGATAGGAAAAAATCGGCATCTGTAATTAACATCGAATCTGAAGCACAAAAATTTTTAGATTGTTGATGAAAGTTTAACAGTTGTTTTTTCGTTTCTAAAGAAATAAGAGTACAAGTGTTGATAGATGGAATTGCTTTTACATGCTGAATGACTTCATTAATGGAAAAGCGAGTCATATATAAAAAAATAGTCGTTGGAAGATACATGAAAAGCTCCTTTCAAATATTTATGTATATAAAAATCACAAAGTATGAGAGAATGTAACTTCATAGGATGCTTGTTGCTTTTTGTGTGGGTAATAAGAGGAAACAAAATTATTATAGCAGAAAAAATTATAAAGATTGTAAGAAATTTATTATGGGAAAAAGCACGAATTATGGTATAATAAATACAATAGATATATCGAAACAACGTAATCAAAATTAAGAAATTAAAAAATGAAGAAATTATAACACAATTGAGGAAAGAAGAAAGAGGTACGAAATGAAAATAGGAAGAGTCATTCGATTGATTTTACTTGTTATTATATTAGCTGGTGCTATATTTCTTGGAACAAAAGCAATCGGATTTTATAAAGAGTATAGCAATGATGAATCAATCGATGGAGAAGAAGTTGAAATTGTAATTGAAAAAGGGACAAGCACAAAAGGCATTGCCAAAATTTTAAAAGAAAAAGGATTAATTCAATATGAGTTAGCTTTTACTATGAAAGCGAAAAAGACAGAATACGGAAGTAAACTTCGCTATGGAACGTTTACCCTTCATGAAGGGATGAGTTTGTTAGATATACTCAAAACGATTGCAGAGGGAGAAGGCGATAATGGGATGATTAAAGTTGTAATCCCAGAAGGATATACGATACAAATGATCGCACAACGTTTAGAGGATAAAGGTGTTTGTTCGAAAGAAGAATTTTTAGAGGCTGCCAATACATTGGATTATGACTTTACATTCTTAAAAGATTTAGAAGTTCCAGAAGACGTGGATTATGTGTTACAGGGATTTTTATTTCCGGCTACTTATAAATGGGAAGCTGGTACAAAAGCCAGCGTGATTGTAAAGGATATGTTACAAGCCTTTGTGAATCAAGTGGGTACAGAGGAATTAGAAAAAATTGAGAAATCTGAACAAGGATTATATAATATGATTACGATAGCATCGATTATTGAGCGAGAAGCAAAATTAGATGAAGAAAGACCAACTATCTCAGGGGTTATTTATAATCGTTTAAAAATTGATATGAAGTTACAAATGTGTCCGACGGTACTTTATCCGTTGACGGAAGGGATGTATGATGTCAATCAAGTGTTATATAAGGATTTAGAAATTGATTCGCCTTATAATACGTATGAAAATTATGGGCTTCCAATCGGACCTATCTGTAATCCGGGATTAGCTTCTATAAAAGCAGCCCTTGCACCAGAAAAACATGACTATTTATTTTATCATACAGATGGAACAAGCGATGGAAAACATATTTTTACAAAAACATATGAAGAGCATGAAGACACGAGAATAAAAAAAGAATAAAAGAGAAAAAGAGCATTATGATTTAACAGAAAGAGGAAGGAGTATGTTAAGGTAATGCTCTTATTTTCTATTTTCTAAAGAATAAAAGAAAATAAAGATGAAGTAAGAGAAAACCGAGAGAAGATGTCAATAAAGGGAAAAGTCAATGAATTGATAAAATAAATACATTGTGATACGATTATACAAATAAATAATATAATAGCAGGATATAGATATTCGTTATGAAAGAAAGTAAGGCTTTATAAAGCAATAGATATCAATACAGACTAGGAAGGGCATAGAAATTATGAATAAACAACAGTTAGCAAATAAGATATGGGAATCAGCCAATAGAATGCGTTCTAAAATAGAGGCGAATGAATATAAAGATTATATTTTAGGATTTATTTTTTATAAATATCTTTCTGATCAAGAAGTAAAACGATTAAAAGACAATGAGTTTACAGATGATGACATCAAAATGTTAAGGGAAGAAGATACAGAGCTTGTCTCTTATGTACAAGAGGAGCTAGGTTATTTTATAGCATATGAAAATTTATTTTCTACATGGCTTACAATGGGAAGAGAGTTTAATGTAGCCAACGTACGAGATGCATTATCTGCATTTAGCCGTTTGATTTCTCCAATGTATCGAAGATTGTTTGATGGAGTTTTTGATACATTGCAGACAGGACTTAGTAAACTCGGTGACACTTCAGGAGCACAGACAAAGGCTATCAACGGGTTATTACAGCTTATTAAAGATATTCCTATGGATGGAAAACAAGACTATGATGTGATTGGATTTATTTATGAATATTTAATTAGTATGTTTGCAGCAAATGCAGGAAAAAAAGCAGGGGAGTTTTATACGCCACATGAAGTTTCCATACTGATGTCTGAAATTGTAGCACATCATTTAAGGGAGAGAGATGAAATTAAGATTTATGATCCAACAAGTGGATCGGGTTCTTTGCTTATTAATATTGGAGATAGTATCCAAAAATATGTAAATAATAAAAATAATATTCACTATTATGCACAGGAATTAAAAGAAAATACATATAATCTGACACGAATGAATTTAGTAATGCGTGGAATTTTACCAGCAAATATATCTACAAGAAATGCAGATACATTAGAAGAAGATTGGCCACTTGTTGATGAAAATGATGCAAGTAACTTTGAACCATTGCGAGTAGATGCTGTTGTATCGAATCCACCATACTCCCAAGTATGGGATCCATCTAATAAAGAAGGAGATCCTCGTTACGCAAGATTTGGCTTGGCTCCAAAAGGAAAAGCAGATTATGCATTTTTACTACATGATTTATATCATATTAAATCAGATGGTCTTATGACAATTGTATTACCTCATGGAGTCTTATTCCGTGGAGGAGAGGAAGGTACAATTCGTCAAAATTTAATAGAGAATAATCATATTGATGCGATTATTGGACTTCCAGCTAACATTTTCTTTGGAACGGGAATTCCTACAATTATTATGATTTTAAAACAAAAACGTAAAAATACAGATGTTTTAATTATTGATGCTTCAAAAGGGTTTATAAAAGAAGGAAAGAATAATAAATTAAGAGCTTCTGATATTAAGAGAATTGTAGATACTGTAATTCATAGAGAAAGTATTGTAAAATATTCAAGAGTAGTCAGCAGAGAAGAAATTCGTAATAATGACTATAATCTTAACATTCCACGTTATGTAGACTCTTCTGATAAGGCAGAAACTTGGGATATTTATGCTTCTATGTTTGGAGGGATTCCAACAACAGAGCTAGATGAGTTGCATCAATACTGGAGTGCATTTCCAAATTTAAGAAATGATTTATTCTCAAATAGCACAATTCCATATGTTGATTTGGTGGTAGATGGCATAAAGAAAGCGATTAAAAATCATAGAGATGTGGTTCAGTTTGAAGAAACATTTAAAAACGCATTTCACAGTTTTTATGAGTATCTAGAAATAGAACTACTACAAAAAATGAATGATATTGTAATTTCACAAGAAGAAACAATTTTATGCAAAGAGATTTTTGAGAGATTACAATCGATACCACTCATTGATCCATATGAAGCCTATCAATTACTAGATGATGAGTGGAATAAAATAGTAGTAGATTTGGAAATGATTCAAACAGAAGGATTTGAGGTAACAAAAAAGGTTGATCCAAATCTTGTTATTAAGAAAAAGGAAGGAAGGGAACAAGAAGTACAAGACGGTTGGAAAGGTCATATTATTCCTTTTGAATTAGCACAGGAAATATTTCTACAAGAAGAATTTCAAGCATTAAAGCAAAAAGAAGATAGAATGGTAGCAATCCCATCAGAATATGAAGAAATTTTAGAATCATTGACAGAAGAAGAAAAAGAAACAGATGTAGTAAATGAAGCAAAGGACGCATTTGTATCAAAAGAAGTTACAAAAAAATTAAAAGAATTAAAAGCAAGTTCTACAACAGAAGAAGAGATTGAATTCCGAGAGAAGTTAATGAAGGTGGAACGATTAGGAAAAGAAGAAAAAGAATTAAAGGCTCAAATTAAAAAGGATAGCATTGCCTTACATGCATTGACAAAAGAAACAATAGAAAATCTGACAGATGAACAAGTATTTGTATTGCTTGAGAAAAAATGGATTGAATCTTTAATTACAAATCTCCATAAGCTACCAGATACAGTAGTTGACTCTCTTGTTGGAAAAATACAAGAGCTCCATAAAAAATATGATACGACTTACTTTGAACTGGAAAAGGAAATAAAAGAAACAGAGAAACTATTATGCTCAATGATTGATGAACTGGAAGGAAATGAATTTGATAAGAAAGGACTTAGCGAATTCAAGTCGCTACTTATGGGTGAATGATATGGAAGAAAAAAGAAAACCAGAGATACGTTTTAAGGGATTTACAGAAGATTGGGAACAGCGTAAGCTCTCAGAGGTAGCAACAATGCACGCAAGAATTGGATGGCAAAATCTAAGAACATCTGAGTTCTTGGATAGTGGAGATTATATGCTCATTACAGGAACTGATTTTGACGATGGAGCAATCAATTATTCTAGTTGTCACTTTGTAGAACGAGAACGATATGAACAGGATAAGCACATTCAAATTAAGAATGGAAGTATTTTGATTACAAAGGACGGAACTCTTGGAAAAGTGGCTTATGTTCAAGGTTTATCAATGCCTGCTACTCTTAATGCTGGGGTATTTAATGTAGAAATTAAAGACGAAACGGAGGTAGATAATAAGTATCTTTTCCAATATCTCAAAGCACCGTTTTTAATGGATTATGTTAATAAAAAAGCGACTGGTGGAACGATAAAACACCTCAACCAAAATATACTTGTTGACTTCCCTGTTTTAATGTCTTCCAAAGCAGAACAAGAAGTAATAGGTATATATTTTGAGCACCTCGATAACCTCATCACCCTTCATCAGCGTAAGTACGATAAGCTTATAAATGTTAAAAAATCGATGATTGAAAAGATGTTTCCTAAAAATGCAAAAAATATTCCAGAACTCCGTTTTAAAGGATTTACTCACGATTGGGAACAGCGTAAGTTGGGGGAGTATTTGGTGGAAAGTAAAATTAAAGGAAATACGGGAGATAGAGCAAAGAAGATTACAGTTAAACTTTGGGGAAAAGGAGTTGTTGAAAAAAATGATTTTGGAGGTA
>JADIML010000216.1 GCA_017694765.1 Candidatus Scybalomonas excrementavium | reverse complement strand
TCAATAGACAGCTCTTCTAAATCAAATAATTCTTTAATATCTTTTCTATCCAAATTCATATTATTTGCTTCTGCAATAGAAACAAGTTTTACTAGATTTTGAATAAATGTTTCTTCTTTCATCGTTTTCATATTTTGAACTTTACTTTTCATTGGTAAGCCCCCATATGTTTTTTTAATATCAGTTTACATTCTATCATCTTTCAAATACAATTCCAAGTAGATTTCTAAGATTTCTTTCAAATTTAGACATTTCTCGCTTCATTTCTCACTTCATCACTCCTTAGAATTCATCTCCTCTTTCCATTTATTTCCCATTGCGCTAGCTGTTCAACACAATGAATCAGATCATCTATCTTATCAGAAATTTCGTTTTCTTTCAAGACTATATCGACAGAAACTGCCATAACATCCAAATCTTTTTCTGTAATTGACTTCCAATCGATTGTATGCTTCAAATAATCAAGACGCTCTTCCATTGTATATAAATCTAAAAATTCAAATACTTGTGGATTCAATGCTTCTATCTGTACTACTTGTGATTCTATTTTTTGTGACTGTTCTATACTTACTTTTGTGTTTTCTTCCTGTGAAAATTGACTACTTCTTTTCAGTGTTTCCAAAATATCTTCTTGCATACAAATCTCTCGAATTTGTTTTTGCACTTCTTGTAACTCTTGTGTCAATTCGTTCATACGATCTAGTAATTTTTTTAATTCATTTTCCATATTTTATCCCACACTTCTAAATAATACTATTGTATATTCTTTTATTGACTCATTACACACTATGTGATACGCAAGGATAGGCGGCCACATAACATTCGTTATATAACCGCCCTTTGTCTTATCACTATTTTCTATTTTATCGTTATTATTTAAAATATTCAACACCAGAAACAAAAATATTTTGGTTTTGTTCTCCATAAATATTTTTCGCTACTCCATCACCAATTCTCTCTGAGTGTGCCATCTTTCCTAAAACACGTCCATCTGGACTTGTGATTCCCTCAATTGCAGCATAAGAACCATTTGGATTAAATGCTTCATCCATCGTTGGAATTCCATTGTTGTCTACATATTGGGTTGCAACTTGTCCATTTTTAAATAATGTTTCAATCCATTCTTTCGAAGCAATAAAACGTCCTTCTCCATGAGAGGCTGGAATGACATGAATATCTCCTAATTTTGTATGTGTAAGCCATGGAGACTTATTCGTTACTACTTTTGTATAAACCATTTGAGAAATATGTCGTCCAATCTGGTTTGTTGTCAGAGTTGGAGAATCCTCTTGTTGTTGTATAATTTCTCCATATGGCACCAATCCAAGTTTTATTAATGCTTGAAATCCATTACAAATGCCAAGTACCAATCCGTCTCTCTCCTTTAATAATTTCATGACTTCTTCTTGTAACTTTGCATTTCGAAATGCAGTGGCAAAAAACTTAGCAGAACCATCTGGTTCATCTCCTGCAGAAAATCCTCCTGGAAACATAATGATTTGAGATTGTTTGATTTCTTTTTCAAATATATCTACAGATTCTCGAATTCCTTCGGCATCCAAATTACGAAATACCTTTGTAACAACTTTAGCACCTGCTTTTTCAAAGGCTTTTGTACAGTCATATTCACAGTTTGTTCCTGGAAAAATAGGAATAAATACTTTTGGTTTTGCAACTTTATGTTTGCATACATAAATGTTTTTTGTATCATAAAGCTCTGTTTTTAATGCTTCATATTCCTTTACCGATTTTGTTGGAAATACAGATTCTAATGTTCCACAAAAGGCTTCCATAGCTTCTTCCATCGAAACAATCGTATCTCCATATATAAAGTTAGCTTCTTCGATGACTTCACCTAATTGTGTATATGGTATGTTTAGTTTCTTCACATCATCTGGTTTCATTTCCACAATGATACTACCATATTCTTTTTGTAATAACTGTTCCATTGTTTGTTGTGTATTTACGTTTACACCAAGTCGATTACCAAATGCCATTTTACTAATAGCTTCTACAGCACCACCAAAACCAACTGCATAAGCCGACACAATTTTGCCAGACATTACATAGTCAAATATTTTATGATATAGCTCCATGACTTGTGTATAAACTGGAACATCATATTCATTCGTTGTAATCTCAAATTTCACAAGCACATTGCCTGCCTCTTTTAACTCTGGTGTTATTATATGTGTATGTTTTGCAATATCAACAGCAAAGGATACAAGAGTTGGTGGAACATCAATATCCTCAAATGTTCCAGACATACTATCCTTGCCTCCAATGGAAGGAAGCCCCAGTCCCCTTTGTGCATCATAAGCTCCAAGAAGGGCTGCCAATGGTTCTCCCCAACGATATGGATCCGTACCAAGCTTTTTAAAATATTCTTGGAATGTAAAGCGAATATTACGATAATCACCACCAGATGCAACAATCTTTGCAACGGAATGTACTACTGCGTAAATGGCTCCATGATATGGACTCCAACTTGATAAATATGGATCAAAACCATAGCTCATCATCGTAACGGTATCTGTTTTCCCGTCTAATACTGGAAGTTTTGCAACCATCGTTTGAGTTGGAGTCGCCTGATATTTTCCACCAAATGGCATACATACTGTACCAGCTCCAATGGAACTATCAAACATTTCTATAAGTCCTTTTTGAGAGCATACATTTAAATCGGCTAACGTAGAAAGCCATGTTTTCTTTACATTTTCTACTTTTTCTTGCTTTTTTAAGTCGTTATCTTCTTTTCGTGGCATAGAAACTTTTACTTCTGTTTCTTGATGTGCTCCATTGGTATCTAAAAACTCTCTCGAAAGATTGACAATTTCTTTTCCTCTCCAAGAAAGAATAAAACGTTTTTCTTCGGTTACTGTAGCAACAACAACTGCTTCTATATTTTCTTCTTTCGCATATTGTAACATCGGCTCTACATTTTCTTTTGCTACTACAATCGCCATACGTTCTTGGGATTCTGAAATGGCTAGTTCTGTTCCGTCAAGCCCCGCATATTTTTTAGGAACTTTATCAAGATCGACAAAAATTCCATCTGCCAACTCGCCAATGGCAACGGATACACCACCTGCACCAAAATCGTTACACTTTTTAATCAGTCGACTTACTTCTTCTCTACGGAATAGACGTTGAATTTTCCTCTCTGTTGGAGCATTTCCTTTTTGTACTTCGGCTCCACAAGTTTCAATGGATTCCATTGTATGAACTTTGGAAGAACCGGTTGCACCACCACAGCCATCTCGTCCAGTTCTTCCTCCTAATAAAATAATTTGATCTCCTGGCTCAGAATTTTCTCGAATGACATTTTTTCGTGGTGCTGCTCCCATAACAGCTCCAATTTCCATACGTTTTGCTACATAATGTGGATGATAAATTTCACTCACATGCCCTGTTGCAAGTCCTATCTGATTTCCGTACGAACTATACCCATGAGCAGCTCCTGTTACAATCTTTCTTTGTGGAAGTTTTCCTTTTAAAGTATCTTGTAAAGCAACTCTTGGATCGGATGCACCAGTTACACGCATTGCTTGATACACGTAAGAACGTCCAGATAGTGGATCACGAATCGCTCCTCCTAAACAAGTGGCTGCTCCACCAAATGGTTCTATTTCTGTTGGGTGGTTATGTGTTTCATTTTTAAAACTTACTAACCATTCCTCTGTTTTTCCATCGATTTCTACCGGAACTACAATGCTACATGCGTTAATTTCCTCTGACTCTTCTTGATCAGCAAGTCCACCTTCTGCTTTTATTTTTCTCATTGCCATAAGCGCAATATCCATAAAGCAAGTAAATTTATGTTCTCTGTTTAAGTCTTTTTTATCCTGTAAATATAATTGATAAGCATGTTCCATCGTTTCTTTATAATAACCTTCGTCAAATTCTACTTTCTTTAACTCGGTTGAAAATGTTGTATGACGACAGTGATCAGACCAATACGTATCAAGCACTCGTATTTCTGTAATAGATGGATCTCTTTGTTCTTCTTGAAAGTACTTTTGTATATGCTTAAAATCTTGAAAAGTCATTGCAAGATTTAGGGAATCATATCGTTGCTTTAATGCTCCTTCTTCCATATCTAGAAATCCTCTTAAAATCTCTACATCTTTTGGCTCTTCAAACTTTATGAACAACGATTTTGGTTTTTCTTCTTTGGCTTCTCTAGAGTCCACTGGATTGATACAGTATGCTTTGATTCGTTCCAAATCTTCATCTGTTAAAGTTCCTTCTATCACATAGGTTGTTGCTGTATGAATAATAGGCTCCTCTACTTCATTTAAGAGTTTTATACATTGCTCTGCTGAATCTGCTCGCTGATCAAATTGACCGGGAAGATATTCTACACGAAACACTTGCTCCTTATCTGAAACTGGAAATTTTTCTTCATATAGAACATCCACTGGTGGCTCTGAAAATACAGTATGTCGTGCATTTTGATAAACTGATTCTCCTACATTTTCTATATCATATTGAATTAATATTCGAATATTTGACACAGGAATATTTAAATACTCTTTGATTTCTTGTTGGAGTTCTTTTGCTTTTATTGCATACTCTTTTTTCTTTTCCACATAAATTCGTCTTACACTGCTCATAGTTTCCTCCACATTTTTCACATTTTCATCTATTGCAAATATATTTATCAGATAAATCCATCATATCACATTTTGTATTCCGAATACAATAGATTAAATGATTAAAACTTTTACTATGTAGCTATAAATGTAATTTCTTAATAATACGAAATGCAACCGAGTGTTCAAATACAATAGGTGATGTTTGTGCAAAAAACAAAATACCATCAACTGGTGCAACAATGCGATCAATAATATTTCCTTCATATGGATCTAAGACTTCCGCTAAAATATCGCCTCTTCTCACTTCTTTATTAATTTGACAAGTTCTTCTAAAAAATCCAGATATATTTGGTTTTACTGTTACAAGATCCTCTTCTGCCAAAATGCTTGCAATATGACCATTATGACAATTATATTTAATAATACCCATTCGTGTTAGAAATCGTAATGTTGATGAAACAGCTTGATTGGCAATATCTTCATTTAAATAGTCATAACTACTAATATAAAGTGAAAAAGCACTTGTCCCATTTTGAGACCAATTATAATTTAATGTTCTTGTGTCAAAACTTCTTGGTTGCCCTGTTACTACATACGGTAATCCAAATAAACTTGATAAACTTGTACTATCAATGCTATTTCCTAATGTTCTTACATGGGGAACAAACTCTCCTGCCAAATAAAATCCTGTATATTGGATTCCATAGCTATATCCTTGAACTGCTTTCATAATAGCTGCCGCTACTCGATCCGATGCCTCTCCTTTTTCATTGCCCGGGAAATGCCGATTAATATCTTGATTATCTCTTACCCAATTTCTCTCTCCAACATTCATAGAAGTATTAATACCACAAGGGATTACTAGAATCTCTTTGTTTGCTACTAAGCCTCCTCTTTCTTCCAAACGACTTAATATATCAATTAATTTGGAAGCACAGTATAAATGTTGATATTCATTTCCACGCAATGCTCCTACAATACAAGCTGCCTTTTCTCCTTTTCCAAAGCGATACCCAATGACTTCAAAATTCTCACGAAAACCTGAACTTAATGTAAATAACACTTCCTTTTTCATAAGTTTCCTCCTAGTATTCTTGCAAGTAACGCGCCCTCACTTACAACGGGATAATGTCTTAATGTAAACAATAATCCATCACAAGGAGCAAATATCTCCTCTTCTACAGAACCAGTTAATGGCGCAATAATTTCACCGATTTTTTCTCCTTTTTTTATATAATCGGAATGTTCTGCCATAGGGACAAACACTCCACTTGTTTCCCCATTAATAAAAATTACTTTTCCATCATCTGAAATGATCGGTTTCTTTGGTGCTTTTACTTCTCCTTGCCAAATCCCCATATATTTCATCAATGCAAAAATCCCATCTACAACTTGATTACAATATTTTTGATCAATTTGCATAGCCACATCTCCCTCAATGACCATTGCTTTTGTTCCCCTCTCATTTAAGGCATGCACAATGCTTCCTTCTTTTACTGTTGTCGATGGATGAATCCAAACGAAATCCATATTCATTTGCTTTGCATAAGGCATAAGGGAAGATGCCACATCATCATTAATTCGAACTTGAGGAAGCTCTTTTAGAAAAATACTACTTGTATGAATATCAACACATACATTTGCCCCCTTTAAATCTTCCATGATTTTTGCTGCTGTATATTCTGTCATTGTTCCTTCAAAAGAACCCGGAAATGCCATATTCATATCCATGTTAAATAATGGCCATTCTCTCGTTCCTGCATCAAGTCCTAATGGATTGATTGCCGGATAGACATCGACAATTCCTGTTAATGCTTCATAATTTTCTTTAATTCTCTTAATGACTTCATAGCAAATAAACTGTCCAGCTAAATCATCTCCATGAACTCCTGTAATAATGCAAAGTCTCTGTTCTTCTCCTGTTAATTGTTCTGGACATAAACTATTCTTTTTAATTCTCATGACTTCACGAATTGGTAAATCTGCTGTTGCAATTGTTTCAATCATTTATATTCACTTCCTCTCTCTTTTTCTTTTATTATAACAGAGTCAATTATATTTGCAACATGTGTAAAA
>JADIML010000215.1 GCA_017694765.1 Candidatus Scybalomonas excrementavium | reverse complement strand
TATCCGAATTTACGCCCTCGGAGAGTTCTATCAAACGAAAGTAGATTACTATTTATAGTTTTCAAAATCGGACTCGTAGAACAGGGAATTAAACAAGATTTATAGATATTTATAGATTTTTGGCAACGGAAGTATAGTAGAAAAAAGAAATTATTTAATAAACTATAATTTACAAAGAAGAAAGGAAGAGAAAAATGGTTAAATCAATGTTTGCTGGAGTTGCAGGACTCCGTCTTCATCAACAAAAAATGGACGTTATCGGGAACAATATTGCGAATGTTAATACATATGGATATAAATCTTATTCTACAACATTCCAAGATTCTATGTACATGAATGCTTTAAATTCTTCTGCTGGGGTAACAAACAATGGAGGATACGGTGGTGTTAATGCTTCTCAGGTTGGTTATGGTGTAAAACTTGGAAGTATCAGTGCGAACTTTGCACAAGGTGGTGCAACACCAACAGATAGAGGGTTAGACTGTATGATCGACGGAAGTGGTTTCTTTATCGTAGGACCAATGAAAGATGGTACAGGAACAAGTAGTGTAACAAATGCAACAATGGCAAGTTCAGGACTTTCTCTTTCTCGAGTTGGACAGTTTTATGTAGATAGTAACGGATATTTAGTAGATAGCCAGAGAAATTATGTATACGGATATCCAGCGAAAAAAACAGGTAACAGTGGCAAGGCAGAAGATTATACAATGCCAGATACAAAGACAACGAATCAAGCTAACTATAAATTGGAGCCACTTCGTATTCCAATGAAGGCAAATGGTACAGGTAAAAATGATTTATATGAACTTCAAAGCTATACAATTTCTCAAGATGGAACAATTAGTGGAGTAATTGTTGGTGGAGATGAAGCCAATAAAGTAGTAACACTTGGTAAAATTGCGTTAGCATCTGTAGAAAACCCAGATGGTCTTGAGAAAACAGTTGGATTTTACTATCGTCCGGGAGATAATACAGGAACAATTGTACCACAAGCTACAGCAGGAGGACAGCTTGGCGATATTAAAGGTGGTTATTTAGAAATGGCTAACGTAGACTTAGCGAAGGAATTTTCTGATATGATTACAACTCAAAGAGGATTCCAAGCGAATTCCAAAATTATTACTGTTACAGATGAAATGCTTCAAGAACTTGTAAATATGAAACGATAATAATCGATAATGATTAATTAGGAAAAGAGTATGATTAAGTTAACGAAATTAAACAATGTAGAAATTGTATTAAATGAAGAACAAATAGAATATATTGAAATTATTCCAGAATCTAAGATTATTATGATGAATGGAAAGTTTCATATCGTAAAAGAATCCGCAGATGAAATTATTCAAAAAGCGATTGAATTTCAGCAGCAGGCAAAAACAATAAAAGTTTTTGATTCATCATCACAAAAGAAGTAAATGAATCGTGAAAAGGAGATAGAAGATGGATTTAACAACGATTATTGGTTTATTATTAGGGATTTTCTTAATTATACAAGGGGTTGTAAGTTCAGGGGATATCAATAACTTTATTGATATCCCAAGTGTTATTATTGTAATAGGAGGAACATTTGCTTCTGTTATTGCATCGTATCCATTTCATATTTTAAAGGAAGTCCCAAAACATTTTAAAATTTTAATCATGGGAAAGCATTTCAAACCGGAAAAGATTATTGATCAGCTTGTGGAATTTGCTAAGATTGCACGACAAGATGGAATGCTTGCATTAGAAGAGAAAATACAAAATATAGAAGATCCTTTTTTTAAACAAAGTCTTTTGTTAGTCATTGACGCATTAGAAGAGGAAAAAATACAAGAATTATTAGAAAGTGAAATGGAAACATTATCAGCTAGACATGAAGAGGCAGCTGGTCTTTATGAAAAGGCTTCAGCATATGCGCCTGCTTTTGGTATGATAGGAACATTAGTAGGTCTTATTAATATGTTGGCAGCTATGAATGGTGAGGATGGAGCAGATTCTCTTGGAGCCAACATGAGTGTCGCTCTTGTTACTACTTTTTATGGTTGTGTACTGGCAAATGTCATTTTACTTCCAATTGCAAAAAAATTACGAGTTCGCAATGAAGAAGAGTTATTATACCGTCAAATCATTGTAGAAGGTGTCTTAGCGATTCAGGCTGGTGATAATCCCAAATTTTTAAAAGAGAAATTGACTTCTTATTTGGCACAAAAAAAACAAGTAAAGCTTTTAAGTGATCCACAATAGGATAAGGAGTGAAGATAGATCATGAAAAGAAAGAAAGCTCCAGAAGGTGGAGCTAGTTGGATGGATACCTACGGAGATATGGTAACATTACTCCTTTGTTTCTTTGTATTATTATATTCCATTTCTAGTGTAGATGAAGTAAAGTGGAAAGCATTGGTAAAAAGTTTAAATGCTGGAGACGAACAAGAGATTGCAGAGATGGTCATAGAAAAGAGTAAAGAAACAGTAGCAAATAACGGAGAAGATGAAAAGTATAAAGAAGATATGAATTTTGATGAGCTTTATAAATTATTAAAGCAATCAGTAAAAGAAATAGGAATTGAAGATCAAGCAGAAGTATCCAAAGGAGATGGATTTACCTTTATATCTTTTCGAGATAAAATCTTTTTTGATGGTGATAGTTCCTATTTAAAAAAAGAGGGCGAAAAAGTTCTTGATGCTTTTGCAAAGGTATTAAAAAAAGTAAGTTCTCATGTAGAAGAAATTCAAGTAATTGGACATACTTCTCAAGGAGATCCAAATACACCAAATAATGTCAGAATTGATAGAACCCTCTCTGCACTTCGATCTATGGAAGTTACTGTTTATTTACAAGAAAAGAATGTAATATCGCCTGATAAATTAGTCAGTGTTAGTTATGGACAGTTTCGTCCAATTGCAAGTGTTAAGACAAAAGATGGGCGAGCAAAAAATAGACGTGTTGAAATCCTAATTACAGAAAATAATGCTGTGGCAAAAAATTTGGAACAATATTATGAAGAAGTCTATAAAGAAAAATAAAAAAAGAAAAAGGTAAAGGTGGGATGAAGAAAGATGTCAGAAGTATTATCGCAAAGTCAAATTGATTCTTTGCTAGATTCTCTTCAAGACGAGTCGTATAAACAAAAATTGATTTTTAAAGAAGAGAAAGACTATAGAAGATATGATTTTTATAGTCCAAAAAAGTTTACAAAGGATAAAATTCGTTTATTAAAAACGATTTATGATAACTATGCTAGAATTATATCTTCACAGATGAATAGTTTATTTCGAACAAACACAACCGTAGAAGTACTTAGTATCGAAGAGCAAAGGTATTATGAATTTTGTAATGCACTAAATGATAATGATGTGTTTAGTAGAGTAGATGTTACGTTAAAAGAACACACCAAAAACTTACCTATCCTTTTACATATTACAACTGGATTAATGTTGACGATGATCGATCGTATGCTAGGTGGACATAGCACGGAACATACAGAGAATTTACAACATTACACCTATACAGAAATAGAGATTTCTCTTTATAGACATATTGTGACATATTTAGTTCAGCCAATGGTAACAGCTTGGAAGGCTTATATCGATGATATAAATTTTGAGTTTCGAAGAGTTGAAGAAAATTCCACAATGCTACATGGAGTAGGTGTTGATGAAACCGTTATTATCCTTGTTTTAGGTGTGGAAATGGGAACAGCAAAAGAAAAGATGAATATTTGTATTCCGGGTAATTTATTAATGGATTTATTTGATACACTAGAACAAATGCAATACTTTACATTAGATGATGAAGAAGAGAGAAAATCCAATAAAGAAGAAATCATGGATAATCTTCGTGATTCTTTATTAGAAGTAAGTGCACAACTTGGTGTTGTTGAACTTAGTATGGATGATGTATACAATCTTCATGTAGGTGATGTAATAGATCTTGGAAAACCGAAAGATTCAAGAGTTGGTTTATTGATTGAAGGAGAACCGTGGTTTCTTGGAAAAATGGGAAGCCACCATAAAAATATGGCAGTTCTAATTGAGAAAATGATAGGAAAAGATGAAATAGAATTAGAATTAGAATCAATACAATCGGGAGCCGAAGAACCAAAATTTATAGAGCCAGAATCTATAGATTCTGAGTTGGTAGAATCGAAACCAATACAGGCTGAATCCATAGAATCGAACTCAATACAAGTAGACGAATAGGAGAGAGGATAGAGTCATGGCAAAAATATTAATTGTAGATGATGCTGCATTTATGAGAATGATGCTAAAAGATACATTATTAAAAGAAGGTTATAATGATATTTATGAAGCTGCAGATGGAGTAGAAGCAGTGGAGACTTATGAAGCAATTCATCCAGAGCTTGTCATTATGGATATTACAATGCCAAATATGGATGGACTTGCTGCATTAAGAGCGATTCGAGAAAAAGATCCAAATGCTTCCGTTGTTATGTGTTCTGCGCTTGGTCAAGAGTCTATTGTGATAGAAGCAATTAAAGCAGGAGCAAAAGACTTTATTGTGAAACCATTTAAGATTGAACGAGTTTTACGAACTGTAGCAAATATCATTGGATAGAAGGAGGTAGGGATAGGATGGCGTTTTTAAGTACCATGAATATTAATGCTTCTGGAATGACTGCACAAAGAATGAGGCTTGACATTGTATCTGAAAATGTTGCGAATATTGAAACAACAAGAACAGAAAGTGGAAAACCTTATAAAAGAAAGGTTGTTGTGTTAGAAGCACAAGAACATACAAATTTTCATCAAGCATTACAAAAGGCAGCGAATAAAACATCATATGGTGGAGTAAAAGTGACACAAGTGTTAGAAGATCAAAGAGAAGGAAAATTAGTGTATGATCCTTCTCATCCAGATGCAGATGAAGAAGGATATGTAAACCTTCCAAATGTTGATCTAGTGAAAGAGACAGTAGATGGTATGGCTGCTACAAGAGCTTATGAAGCAAATATTACAGCATTTAATGCAGTCAAATTAATGGCACAAAAGGCACTGGAAATTGGTAAGTAAAAAATATGAATCGCTTGATTCAAGAAAGTGAGAAAAAGCAATATGGTTTTTAAAGATTTTAGTAATATGGAAATTGATGCCATAGGTGAAATCATAAATATTGGTTTTGGTGCCGCTTCTACTGCTGTTTCTACACTCATCAATTCAAGAGTTACTATCACAGTTCCAGAAGTGTTTATTGATACAGTATCTATTATACGAGAAGAAGAGAAGAAAATAGGGATTGAAGTTGACTACATATCTGGAATTTCAGGAAAAAATATGTTAGTAATAGCAAAAGAAGAGATAGAACATCTTGTTGGATTATTATTAGGAAGAGAAGTCTCAAAAGATGAGTTATCGGATGAAATAACGATAAGTGCAGCCTGCGAATTGAGCAATCAAATGATGGGAGCTGCTGCAACTGCATTATCTGAATTTTTAGATAGAAATGTTAATATTCTAACACCAATGTCATTTGAGATAGAAAAAGATGAGCAGTTTTGGGAAAGATATAGTTCACTTGAACAACCTGTTGTTATAACAAAATTTCATATAAAATCAGAGAACGGGTTTCAAGCTGAATTATTTAACATGATGCCATTAATAGAAGTAAAACAAATCATACAATCACTTATGCCAGAAAATTATCAAGAAGAGATTGCAATTTCAAAAGATGGAGAAGAGTTGGAAGAAGGAGTAAATATGGAACAAGATATAGAAATGCCAAATGAGGTAAAACAGCAAGAACCACAAATCAATGAGAATCAGAATGGAGCGATGCAGCAACAACTAACAATGCTACAGATGCAACAACAAATCATTGAGCAAATGGCAGAACTTATGAAACAAATGCAAGGAATGACAGGAAGTTCTAAGATACAACCAAAAGAAGAGGTTGAGGCAAAGACAGTTTCTGTGAATCCAATTCACAATATTCCATTTGTTATGGGAGATTCAACTGGTGTTGAGCAAAATGAAAACAAAGAATTGATTATGGGTGTACCATTAGAAGTTTCTGTAGAAATTGGAAGAACAAAGAAAAGTGTTCGAGAAATTCTAGAATTTACAAAAGGATCTTTAGTTGTGCTTGATAAATTAGCAGGAGAACAAGTAGAATTGCTTGTTAATGGACGTTGTATTGCTAAGGGTGATGTCGTTGTAGTAGAAGATAATTTTGGAGTTCGTATTACAGAAATTCTAAATAATGGAAAATTAAAAGAATAAGAGGAAAAGAAATGTTTGACAGTATAGGAGTTGTTTTTAAAACATTTTTTGCAACAGTTCTTGTATTATGGTTTGCATATTGGTTTGTCAAAAAAATGGGAAAAGGCTTTATGATTTCTCAAAGAATGACAAAGCATATCAAATTAGTTGAGTATTTACCAATGGGACAGGAAAAAGGAATTGCTCTTATAAAAATACAAGAAGAATATTACTTAATAGGAATTTCCTCTAATTCTATTACATTATTAAAAGAATTATCAGGAGATAATTATAATTGGGACAATGAGGAAGAAGAGAACGTAAATACTAATTTTTCAGACTTGTTAGAGAAAGTAAAGGTACGGGATCTTATTAAGAGGAGAAAAAAAGATGAATGAGTCACTTGTTACGATTAATGGAGGAAGTGTTCCAACGTTAGAGCTACTTTTTTTATTGACAATTATTGCACTATTACCATCGATTGTAGTTATGATGACTTCCTTTACAAGAACGATTATTATTTTATCTTTCTTAAGAAATGCGCTAGGAATTCAGCAAACACCACCTAATATGGTATTAGTCGGTATTTCTTTATTTTTAACACTGTTTATTATGAATCCAGTTATTTCAACAATTCATACAGAAGCATATCAACCATATATTAATAAAGAAATATCCGATGAAGAAGCGATACAAAGGATGAAAGATCCGATAAAAGAGTTTATGCTCAAACAAACAGAATTGGATACACTACATATGTTTCAGCAATTATCCGGTACAGAAGAAGTAGAAGATCCAAAAGATTTATCCCTTGTTGTAATTATTCCTTCTTTTATGACAAGTGAATTAAAGAGAGCTTTTATAGCAGGGTTTTTACTTTTCTTACCATTTCTATTAATTGATATTATTGTATCTGCAACTTTAATGTCTATGGGGATGATGATGCTTCCTCCAGCAATGATTTCATTGCCATTTAAAATATTACTTTTTGTCAGTGTAGATGGATGGAGTCTTTTATTTGAGTCTATTGCAAAAAGTTTTAGATAGGGAGGCAAGTTATGAATTTATCAGCAATTGAAAATGTATTAGTAGAAGTATTTGTATTATCATTTAAAATTGGTGGACCAATGTTAATTATTAGTATGGTAGTTGGTATCGTAATATCTGTTTTACAGGCAGCAACCCAGATACATGAACAAACTTTAACGTTTGTTCCTAAATTAATTTTAATTGGTATTTTACTTGTCCTATTTGGGGGCAGTATGATGAATATGTTAGAACAGTTCTTAAAGGAAATTTTTCGCTTGATCGCTTCAAGTGTGTAAAGGAGAAAAGGCATGAATGAGCTATTAGGATGGATTTCAGATACAAATCAATTAATGCTATTCTCCTTTGCTTTTATGCGTATGTCTGGTTTTGTATTTTTCAATCCGATTCTTGGAAGAAAAAATATCCCTGTTGTTGTAAGGGGAGCTTTTATTATGATACTTTCATTAACTTTATATTTATATGCCGATGCAGAAGTGATGGAAGTTGGAACGAATGTAGAGTATAGTATTCTATTAATTCGTGAATTAATAATTGGTCTTGTCATGGGATTTATTATGGAGTTATTCGCTATGGTGTTTACCTATGCAGGTGGAATTATGGATTTTCAGATGGGCTTATCAATGGCAACGATTTATGATGCTCAGAACGGAGAGCCAATTCCATTATCAGGTAGCTTTTATAATGCTTTTTTTATCATGGCATTTTTTGCAATGAATGGACATTTGACACTGATGAAATTAGTGATTTCATCGATTCAGTATCTTCCATTTGGAACATTTCAAATTCCAGTAGAGATAAGTCAAGCAGTTTTAGATATTTTTTGTCAATGTATTACATTGGCAGTTCAATTTGCATTTCCTATTTTAGCTACACAATTTTTAATCGAATTTGCAGTAGGAATTTTAATGAAAATGATTCCTCAAATTAATATCTTTGTTGTAAATGTACAGATCAAAATTGTTGCAGGAATTTTAATTTTAATTGTATTATTTTCTCCAATGGGAAATTATCTTCAAACGATAATCAATAAAATGTTGCAGGTACTAGGAGAAACATTAAAATTATTTATCGTATCGTAAGTAGATAACAAGGTAGGTGAGATACCATGGCAGGAGAAAAAACGGAGAAAGCCACCCCCAAGAAGAAGAGAGACGAGCGAAAGAAAGGGAATGTTCTTTTAAGTCAAGACGTTGTTACGATACTATCACTAGCTGGTGTTATTTATGCGCTAAAAGCACTTTTTCCTATGTTGCATGAAACGATTCGGAAGTTTTTGTTGCAGATGATAGATGGAATTCATACGATTTATACAGTAGAAGGTGTTACATCCAAACGATTATTAGAAGAAGTAGCAATTGTTTTGTTAAAGACAGCCGTTCCATTTGTATTATTAACAGCGTTTTTTGCAATTTTAGCAACTGGAATCCAAACGAGGTTTTTATTTAGTACATATAAACTGAAACCAAAGTTTAGCAATCTAAGTCCTCTAAATGGGATTCGAAAAATGTTTGCTCTAAGAAACTTAGTGGAACTCATTAAAAATATATTAAAATTTTTAATTATTGGTTTTGTTGTATATCAAGCACTACAAGCAGAGTTAGGAAATAGTGTTCACACATTAAATATGCCTATTATACAGTCAGCAACTTGGATGTTATCGGTTGTTATGAATATGATGCCAAAGATTATCTTAGTATTTGTTGCTGTTGGTTTCTTTGATTTTCTTTATCAAAGATGGGAACATGAGCGTCAGATGAAGATGACGAAAGAAGAAATCAAAGAAGAATTTAAAATGACAGAAGGAAATCCAGAAATTAAAGGAAAGATTAAAGGTTTACAGCAACAAATTGCTAGAAGTCGTATGATGCAAGCAGTACCAGAAGCTGATGTTATTATACGTAACCCAACTCATTATGCAGTGGCACTTCGTTATGATACAGGAAAAAGTCAAGCGCCAGTTGTTGTGGCAAAAGGGCAAGATGAAGTAGCATTACGTATTGTAGAAACAGCAAAAGAACATGGTGTAATAGTTGTGGAAAATAAACCATTAGCAAGGGGAATTTATGCAACAACCAAAATCAATCAGGAAATATCACCAGATTATTATGGTGTTGTAGCAGAGATATTAGTGGAAGTATATCGAATGAATAAAAAGATAGAACTTTAAGGAAAATGGTGTAAAACATGAAGAAAATAATGGAAAATGCAGTATCATTATTTGTTATTACAATTGTATTACTGCTTATTATCCCACTGAATCCGTTTTTACTCGATGTATTAATTATTATAAATTTATCGATATCACTGATTATTCTTTTAATTACAATGAACATAAAAGAACCACTAGAGTTCTCCATTTTTCCATCATTACTCTTAGTTACGACGTTATTTCGCCTTGGGATTAACGTTTCCTCTACGAAAAACGTTTTGAGTCATGGTGGGGAAGCTGGACAAGTGATTAAAGCCTTTGGGGACTTCGTTTTAGGTGGAAATATCGTTGTTGGATTTATTATCTTTATTATCATTGTATTAATTCAGTTTATTGTTATTACAAAAGGTGCAGAACGTGTTGCAGAGGTAGCAGCTCGTTTTACTTTAGATGCTATGCCGGGAAAACAGATGGCAATTGATGCAGACTTAAGTTCAGGACTTATCGATGAAAAGCAAGCGAGAGAGCGGCGATATAAAGTACAAAAAGAATCTGATTTTTACGGTGCTATGGATGGTGCTACTAAAATTGTAAAAGGGGATGCGATTATGTCCTTAATTACAACAGGAATCAACTTAGTAGCAGGAAGTATTATTGGTATTGTACAATCTGGTCAGTCAATTGGAGACGTTTTATCGGTTTATTCGATTGCAACAGTTGGAGATGGGCTTGTATCTCAGATACCAGCTCTTTTAATTTCAACAGCAACTGGTATGATTGTAACAAGAGCAGTGTCAGAAGGTAGTTTGAATACAGATGTTTCAAAGCAATTTTTGGCACAGCCACAAGCAATTATGATGACGGGTGGTGTATTAGGAGTTCTTGTTCTCGTTCCAGGAATGCCAAAGTTTCAACTGATTCTCATATCAGGAGGACTTATATTTGCTGGATATCGTCTTATGAATTCTATGGAAACGATGAGTCATGCCATTGAGTTACCAATGGAAGAAGAGGTAGAAGAGACAAAGGCTACATCAGAAGAAGAATTTTATCGAGATATTAATAATGTTTATAATTTAATTCACGTAGAGCCAATTGAGATGAACTTTGGATACAGTTTAATTCCACTTGTTGATGAAGAAAGTGGTGGAAAAATGATTAACCGTATCGTTATTTTTCGAAGACAATATGCGCAAGAAATGGGATTTGTTATACCATCGATACAAATGCGAGATAGTTCTAGTTTGAATACGAATCAATATAGTATTAAAATTCGTGGAGAAGAAGTTGCAAAAGGTGAGGTCTTAGTTGACTATTATCTTGCTTTAGAGCCAGAAAATCCAATGGGTGAAATTGAAGGAATCGATGCTATTGAACCAGCTTATGGAATTCCAAGTAAATGGATTATGGCAGAAAATAAAGATATGGCAGAAATTTATGGGTATACCGTTATTGATCCTTTGTCTGTTATGTTGACACATTTATCGGAGGTCATCAAACAACATGCCCATGAATTATTGAATCGACAAGAAGTGATGCAGTTAATTGAAAATAATAAGTCAAAAATTCCACAGCTTACTGAGGAAGTATTTCCAAATCTTTGTTCTTATGGAATGTTCCAAAAGATTTTAACCGCACTTATTAAAGAAGGAGTGCCAATTAAAGATTTTGAAACGATTTTAGAAACAATTTCAGATGCAGCATTAGTCAATAGAGATATTGATACAATGGTAGAAACTGTGCGTACAGCATTAAAACGAACAATAACAAGAAAGTACTGTGATGGTGGACAAATGAAAGTATTAACTCTTGATCCAGAGTTAGAAAAAGTAATGATTCAAAGTATTTCAAAAAGTGATCAAGGATATTATTTGGCATTAAGTCCAGAGGTGATGCAGTCTATTTTAGGACAGATGAATGAACAATTTAAGAAATTTAATGATTTATCTGGTGGTCCAATTATTTTAACAAGTCAAGGAGTTCGTATTCATTTTTATCGGTTAATTGAACAATTTTTTCCAAGCGTACGTGTGTTATCATTTAATGAAATTGCAAATAACATTCAAATTCAGGCAATTGGAACGATTGGATTATAATGGATGATAGGAAATTAATCAGGATAGGAGAGAGAAACGATGTGTGTGTCAAACTCGTTAGAAGATTTGACGAATGAACAGTTGTTAATAGAATATAAACAAAGTGGAAATATTCAACTAAAACATGTTCTAGTATTGCGATATATTTATGTAATTCGAAGTATTGCTTTGCAGATGAGAGGAATTTACTTAAATTTTGCACAAATTGATGATATTATTAATGAAGGTGTCATTTGTCTTATGTCCTCACTCGATAAATTTGAATTAGAAAAAGGTGTAAAGTTTGAAACTTATATTACAAAAAGAATTCGAGGAATGATTATTGATTTAGCTAGAAAACAAGACTGGGTTCCAAGAAGTGTACGCAAAATGGGAAAAGAAATTGAGAAAGTAACGACAGAGCTTCATAATGAGCTTGGAAGAGTACCAACAGATGAAGAAATTGCCAATCGATATGGAATTTCTTTAGAAAAATATGAGGAATTTGTATCAAAGTCAACACTTTTTAATGTATTATCTTTAGATTTTGTGCTAGAAGAAACCTATGAAAAAAAGAAATATCTTCAAGTTATGGATGAAGAGGAAACCAATCAGCCAGAAGAATATTATCTCGATCAGGAATTAAAAGAGTATTTGGCACAAGGAATTGAACAATTAAGAGAAAAGGAAAAAATGGTAATTTCTCTCTATTATTTAGAAGAGTTGCAAATGAAAGAGATTGCAAAAGTATTAGAAGTAAGTGAGCCTAGAGTTTCTCAAATTCATGCCAAAGCAATTAGCAGGCTAAAAGAGCATATGAAGAAGTTTGTTGAATATAAAAAATAAAGGGAGGAACAAGTATGTTTCATGGATTATATAATTTAACATCACAGATGATTAGTGAAAACCGTAATATGAATGTTATTAGTAATAATATGGTTAATATAACAACTCCAGGCTATAAAAAGGATACTTTTGTTGCGACTACCTTTCGTGAAGCACTGTTATACCAGCAAAATCATAAAAGTGAGAAAAGAACACAAATTGGGACAACACAGATGATGCGCACAGGGAAACTTACAACAACAAATTACACACAAGGTGGTTTTCAAGTAACAGATGAACCATTTGACTTTGCATTAGGAAGTTCTGGTTTTTTTAAAATTCAAAAAGCAGATGAAAGTGTTGTTTATACAAGAAATGGTTCTTTTTATATGGATGATGATGGATATTTAGCACTGCAAGGAGTAGGAAGAGTATTAGATACAAACGATCAGCCAATTTATCTAGGACGTGATGATATTACTGCTGATAATAAAGGAAATATTTTTGATGAAGCAGGAGATTATCATGGACAGATAGGCGTCTTTGACTTTGATAATTATGAAGCTCTATCAAAAAATGATAATGGTACTTATACCATAGAAGAAGACCCTACTTTAGTAAAAGCAACCATTCAATGGAAAGCATTGGAAACTTCCAATGTTAGTGCGATTGAAGAGATGACCAACATGATGAGTGGGCAAAGGGCATTACAAAGTGCTGCTCAGATTTTAAAAATGTATGATCAGCTTAATAGCAAGATTGTTTCAGAAATAGGAAAATTATAGGAGGACTTATAGTATGAAAGCATCGTTTTATGTAGCAGCTCTAGGCGCTTCTAACCAACAAGAGCGTCTAAATGTAGTAGCAAATAACTTGGCAAATGTCAATTCACAAGGATATCAAACAAAAGATCTTTCTTTTATTGAATTAGTTCGCTATAATTTAAATGCACCAGAACAAAGAAAGACAGAATTACAAGCAGGAGCAGGGGTAACGATTAAATCCATTACAAGTAATTTTGAAAAAGGTGCGATTCAAGAAACATCAAGTCAATATGATTATGCAATTATGGAAAAAGGTTTCTTTATGTTACAGGATAGAGAAACCAATGCAATTACTTATACAAGAAGTGGACATTTTATTTTATCAAAAAATGGTGATAAAACGTATTTAGCTAGTGAAAATGGGAAGTATGTGTTAGATGAAAATCAACAGCCTATTGAAGTAGTTGATGGGAAGTTACAATCCGATATTGGTGTTGTCAACTTTACAAATAAGCATGGATTAGAGAACATAGGAAGTAATGAGTATCGAGCAACAGAGAGTAATGGAAGACCGATTTTAATTCGTAATCCTCAGCTAAAAGATCATGCTGTAGAGTTATCAAATGTAGATGTATCATCAGAGTATATGAAAATGATTGAAAGTCAAAGAGCATATAGTTATGCATTAAAGATGGTACAAACTTCAGATGAAATAGAATCTGTTATTAATAATTTACGTGGATAGGTAAATAGGAAATAAAAAATAAAAAATACGTATTGTTTGAAGGTGAAATGACTCCAAACAATACGTATTTTTTCTATGTATAGAAATTTCTCTTAATCAGTTATTTCCATACAAAGTTTAATCCTTATGATGTGGATGATCTTTAACAAGCATACAAGCCTTAATCACTTGAATCGTTACCTCACCTTCTAATTTATCGGAATAATAATTAAGAAGAGGAGAAAAACTATTATCTCTTACAACAACATACTTTGCTGGTAAATTTGTTAAAGCAAGAGCCATCGTATCTACAAGACACCGATTACAAGTACACATACCAAGTGACTGCATATAATCGGATGCTTTTTTACGGACAATCGGCTCCATAACATTTACATAATAATATCCTTCCTCTTGTTCCACAAATAAAGAGTCCATGCTGTTTTCTTTATGAGAAGGGGCATCGGTAGAACTTGCAGTTTTTATAGGGGCTGTAGTGGTTGGTTTTGATTCCTTTTCGGGAGAAGAAGTATCAAGGAATTCTTCTTCTAATTGATTGCGAATGAGGTCAGCAACGGGATCCTTTTCACTATGGGAATCAACAATAGAAATACTAGGTTGTTCATCTATTGTTTTTTCATTGTCTATATTTGTATGATTGATTGACATAAAATCCTCCTTCATATTCTCATCAAAACATGAGAAAAATAAGGAATATCTAATATTCCTTATAAATTTCTATTAATTTAAGTATACTATATGTCGATACATAAGTATAGAGGTAATAAAGAAATATATATAAATTCATGGAATACACTCTTTGGAGAAAACAAATAGAGAAAAGGAGTAAGTAAAATGGCTAGTATTTATGCAACAAGTAGTTCATCAAGTTCCAGAACAAGTGGTTTACAAGGGTTTGGAGGTCTTGCCAGTGGTCTTGATCGTGACTCTTTAATTGAAGCCATGACAACCGGTACAAGAAGTAAGATTGCAAAACAAAAGCAAAAAATTCAAAGTCTTAAGTGGAAACAAGAAGCGTATCAAAGTATAAGTTCTAAGTTAATTGAATTTTCTAGTAATTATTTATCTATGAGTTCCAAAAATTCATTAATTAGTTCTAGCTTCTTTGCAAAAAGTAATGTTACTGCTACAGGAGCAAATAGTAAATATATTAAAGTTTCAGGCTCTTCTAATATGGCAGATAGTATTGCAATTAATGGGGTAAAGCAGTTAGCACAAAAAGCAACCTATACGACAGGAACTGTGAACTCTACAAATCTATCAACAGGTAGCATTGATCTTTCTACAATGCAAGATGTAGATGCTTTAGCAGGAACAACTCTACAAATTAAATTTGGTTCTGGTAATGCAGAAAAGACATATAACGTAACATTAGATAAAGGAATGGATTATTCCACTTCAGCCAAAATGGTAGAATCTTTAAATGCTTCTTTAAAAAATGTAGAAGGTCCACATAGTAAAACATTAGGCGAATACATGGAGTTTAAATTAACTGATGGAGTATTGACTCTAAGTGAAAAAAATGGAAATAAAGTTAGTATTGTAGGTGGAAGTGCTGCCTACTATTTAGGATATGGTGATAAGGTCGATGGAAGTGGGTTAGAAGATGGAACGGTATCTTTAACAGCAAGTCGAGCACCTTCCTCTACAAAACAGGTTCAATTAGAAGATTACCTCGTAGGAAAAACAGTTGATTTTACATACAATGGGACAAAAGTTTCAGCAGAAATTAAGGCTGATAGTAATACGGGAAAAGTAACATTAGACAGCATCAAAAACTCTCTTCAAGAAGCCTTTGATAAGAAAGTTGGTTCAGGAAGAGTTTCAGTTGATTTATCTGGTAGTACATTATCCTTTAAAGCAACACTTCCTGATGGAAAGGAAGATAAAACTTCTGTTGGAAAGGAAGATAAAACTTCTGTTTTAAAAGTTTCAGGAGGAACAGCGCCTCTTGATGCATTAGGACTTTCTGTCGGAGATTCTAACCACTTGAATTTAAAAACGAGCATAGGAAGTTTCTTAGGAAAAGGTAGTGGAGATACTTCTGACTATTCTTTAACAATTAATAATACAACAATCACAGTCAAAGGTAATGAAACAATTGAAGATTTAATTAGTAAAATTAATAGCTCTGACGCCAATGTTAAAGTTTCTTATTTAGAAACTGCCAACCGTTTCCAAATTACATCGACACAAGAAGGAGCAAGTGGTAAGATAAGTATTGATCCAGCAAGTAGTGACTTAGCGAAAGCATTATTTGGCGATCAGAAGGTGAATGTAACTGGTCAGGATGCTATTATTAACGTAAGCTATGACGGCGTAGAAACAGAGATCCGAAGAAATAGTAATACATTTGATTTAGAAGGTTTAGCAGTAACAGTATCAGGAACATTTGGTTATGATGCAAGTGAGGCATTAGATAAAACCCAAGAAGCTGTTACATTCACTGCCAAAGCTGATACAGAGAAAGTACTTTCTTCTATAAAAGATATGGTAGAAGCCTATAATTCTATTATCGAAATGGTTAATAAAGAAGTTGGTACAAAACCAGATCGTTCTTATGCACCGTTGACAGATGAACAAAAAGAAGAAATGTCAACAAGTGAAATTGAAAACTGGGAGAAAAAGGCAAAAGAAGGTTTGTTATTCAATGATCCCGATATAACCTCATTGGCAAGTAGTATGCGTTCTGTTTTTCTAGAGACAGTAAAGACAGGATTAAGTTATACAGAATTAGAGAAAATTGGTATTACAACATCTACCAATGCAAGTGATAATGGGAAAATTGTATTAGATGAAAGTAAGTTGGAAGCAGCTTTAGAATCTGATCCAGATTTAGTGAAGAAATTATTTGCAGGTGATGATACAACGAATGGTTTAATGACAAATATTAAAAATGTTTTTGATAAATATGCGAAGAAAGAAGGGGCTTCTAAAGGGATTTTAGTTGATAAGGCTGGTTCATCAGCAGCACCTCTTAGCTTATTAACCAATACAATCTATAAACAATTACAGAGTATGGATGATGTATTAGATAGCTTAAAAGATCGTTTATCTACAGAGCAAGATCGTTATATTTCTCAATTTTCATCATTAGAAACGATGATTTCTCAGATGAATAGCCAAAGCAGTTGGTTATCACAACAATTTAGTGCATAAAGGTAAAAGTGAGGAAATGAAATGAATTTACAAGGGTATCAACAGTATAAAGAGCAAAGTATTTATACAATGACACAAGGCGAGTTATTGAATTTATTATATGATGAGCTTATGAAACGATTATTAAGGGCAGAAATAGCATTGAAAGATGAGAATTTTGAGTTATTTGATGCCTCTGTGATGCGTTGTAGAGAGATTGTACAGTATTTAAAAGATACATTGAATCGAAAATATCCAATTAGTGCAGAACTTAGTAGAATGTATGATTTTTTCTTATATGAGCTTAGCAGAATCAGTGCACGTAGAGATGAAAAAGTAATTATAGAATTAAAGCCATTGGTACAAGATTTACGAGAAGCATTCAAAGAAGCAAGTAAACAAGTAGCTAATTAGTGATTTTAGAAATAAAAAGTTAAGGATAAGACGATGAATGATAAGGAAGTGTGGCTAGAGATAGCAAAACAATTACAGGCACAATATCGTTATGTATGTGAAATTCGGCGCTTAACAGAAGAGATCGGGGAAGTGTTGGGAAGAGATGATACAGTTTCTGCCCAGTTATTATTAGGGATGCGTCAAGAAGAGATGACACATTATGATCAATGTGAAGAGAAAATTCATATTTTAGATTCTTGTTTTTCGGGTGGAAAACAAGAAAGAGAACGTCATCTACGGGCAAAAGAGAGCTTAACAAGTGAAGAACCTATGAAGAAAAAGGCAGCAGAGTTATACCAAGGGATTCAGAACCAACTAAAACTTACGATTGAATTAGATAAGAGAGTGAATAAAAAACTCACAGGAAAAGACTCTTTTTATCAATCATAAAGAGTTTTGATTAGAAAGCTCGTTTCTTCTAGAACTAGGTATTGTTTGAAGTCAATATCACTAGAATCCAGGTGGTAAGAGATTGCTAGAAATATAGAAATAGATGTCACTAGAATTTAAGTATTGCTAGAATAGAAAAAAGGTATCGCAATGATCAGAAGAGCATTTGCGATACCTTTTTTATTTGGATGATGATTTCTTTTCAGGAAGAGAAACTTCCCATAAAGGTCCGTTAGCAGTAGCATTTTTTTTCAATTCTTTCACAATCGTTTCTATTTTCCATGGTTTTTTTGTATTTTCATAGCTATTTACATCGGCAATTAATAAACCTCCATCTTTTGTTACATCTAAAATTAGAATAAAATGTCCTTCTGATGTAAAATGTCCTTTTCCCATAAGTGCCACTAATATATGCCCAGAATTTAGAGAGGAAAGAATTTCTTCTTTTGACGGAGAAGAAATTCCTCTTACTTGAAAGCCATAAGAGGAAAGACCAGAACTCATAAGAGAATGATAAGAACCTTCCTTAGAAGCCCAATAGCCTTTTTTATATGCCCAATCTGCTACTTTATCAGGTGTCATACTAGGATCAATAAAACTACTTACTAAACAAGCAACTACTGTTGGTCCACAGCCATAGATAGAGAGAGGATCTTTTTTTCCATACAAATAATCATACCAACGAATATCATTTTGGTTGTAATAGGTAATAGGACCAAGTTTACTGTTTAAAATAGCAGCATAAATTTGATGCTTGGATTCTGTATTTTTTGAAGAAAAATTCGTTTCTTTTGTGGTTGTATTTGTTGTGTCTTTTTGTTCTACTTTTGGAGAACAACTTGTGAGAAGAAAACAAAAAATGAATAAGACACTTAAAAAATATTTTTTCAAATAAAGCGCTCCTTATAATTCGTTCAATCTTATGTTTCGTTTTTTTGTGATTTTTTGGTTGCCTTTGTAGAAGTCTGGTGAAGGAGTTGTTGTAGAAGCATAACAGAAGAAGTATCTGGTGTAGAGGCTTCTTGATTTATAGATGCTGCTTCTAAAAGCTCAGAACGAACAATAGTAATATCTTTTGGGGCATCAATCGCCAATTTCACACAATCGTTTCCAGCATCTACAATTGTAATTTTGATATTTTCTCCAATAACAAGAGATTCATTTTTTTTGCGTTGAAGAATGAGCATTGGAATCCTCCTTTACTTGGAATGAAGAAAGAGCATGGCGAAATGTATAGTCTTTGGCGTCTAATATGATTTGACAACCATATCGATTTTGCTTATTGACAGCAATTGGACACTTCAAGTTTACTGTACAATCCTTTGTTTGCTCATGAATCACAGAAATAACATAATAAGAGATATCTTGTTCACAATTTCCATCTAATTGAATGATTCTTTTATCCGATTCAGATAAAGAAGGGGAATAAGAAGGAAGTAAATAAAAAGGATTCATAATAATAAAAGATAGAGAAGGAGTTTTAATGCTTTGTAAAGATAACATAGCATCACTTGCAGGATCAAAAGAAAGAGGAAGAAATTCCTGTTCTTCCTCAAATCCAAATAATCCGTTTGGAAAATAAACGACATCTTCTCTACTGTATTCAATTTCACCAAAGTAGTTGGCTAATAATTTCATAAATTTTAAACCTCACAGTCTGAAATATTTAACGCATAAAGTCAATTAAAGAAGAAGAGATAATATTGCTTCCAACTTTTAAAGCTGCATTATAAGTGTATTGCATCCAAGAATAATTTGTAATACCTTCCGTAAGATCCATTTCTGAAACATTAGAAATTTGTTCGGTTAACGCAAGCTGTTCTGTTTCTAATCGTTCAGATGTTTGTGTTAAAAACTTAGATTGTACCCCAATACCGGTAATACTACTTAGAAGCTCGTTGTAAGTGCTTTCCATTTGAGTAACAAGAGCATCAAAATGATCCCAGTCAATATCATCCTTTTCTAATTCGTCAGCAATTTCACCACAAAGATCGATAATATTATTTGGGATACCATTTGTCTCTCCATATCCAATGGCTTTAATTCCTGGTAAAGAAGTATTAAAGGCACTAGAAGAGTTTACTTGACCATTGGCATCTAAAGAAAGACCAAATCCAATATCAATGTATGTTTTCTGATTTGCAAGTGCATCTAATTTACTCAATTGTGTTGCATCATTTGTTGTAACAGGAATACCACGAAATGATAATTTATTCGTAGTTGGATCAAGAGTAAATGGTTTATTTTTGCCATCTCCTCCGGCTAATACATAACTGTCCTCATAAGAACTATTTAAGCTAAGAAGCATAGAATTTTGTTTCGTACGAAGAGCAGTTGCATAGGTTTTTCTTTCTTCAGCCGTAATTCCAGCACTTTTGATACGAACGAGATAATCTTTTAAAATTTCTTGTGTCTCAGTGTTGATTTCACGCAACGCATTTTCTTGTACATCCTGGCGAGAAATCATGTCTTTTACAGTATCTTGATAGTCTTGATTCGCAGTATATTTACGATAAAGCTGAGTTTCTCGAAAAGCAGCAGTTGGGTTTTCAGAAGCTTTACTAAATTTTCGTCCAGTTAATACTTGCATTCTAGCAGAATCTAAATTCGATAAAGAAGATGCAAGTTGAGATTTATAATTTCTTATAACACTTCCGTTAGTAATTCTCATATAGACTCCTTTCTCTAGCGTCCAACAACGCCTGTATTATTAATTAAAACATCTAAAGCCTCATCAAGGGCAGTCATAAGACGTGCAGCAGCACTATAAGACTGTTGGTAGTGCATAAGGCTAATGGCTTCCTCATCAAGGGAAACACCAGATAAATTATCACGAGAGTTTGCAATCTGATCTGCTACATTCATTTGACTTTGTAAAAGAGTTGTCGTTGATTTTGTATCGATTGCAAGTGTATTTTGTAAATCACTATAACAATTAATAAAACTTCCAGTAAAGAATGTTACATTTTGTGTTCCAGTATTTACAGTAAAGGATTGCTCCTTCTTTAATTCATTAATTAAGTTTAAGATACATTGGTTATCCGTTGTTTCAGGAGTTCCATTTGGATTCTTATTTGTTGTGTTAATAATAGAAATATTTCCATTTCTCCATTCAGGGTTTACTTGAAGATTAGAAATATCCAAGTCTTTTGTAGCATCAATTTTGGTAAATAAGGCATATTGATCAGGATTTGTTAATCCAAGCTGTTTTGCAGCCTCTATATTTAACTCATTTAATTTTGTTGCAAACTCTGTTACAACAGTATTTAGAGAAGTTTCATAATAACCAAACCCTTTCACTGAAGTTGCAGGTTCATCAAAGATCCCAGAACAATTTAGCATTTCAATCGTTCCTTTTAAAGAACCACCATCCATTAAAACTTCTTTATCTTTGATTAATTCATTGGTAGTTGCATTACCATTTTGATCCTTTGCTGTTGTTAAAGAAAGACTTTTTACGTTACAAGAAGGTGGAGCTTCAACATCGATACTAAGAGAACCAATTTGATCATCAGCGATCAAAGAAAGGGATGCTCCATTTGTTGTTTGAATATTTACATTTAAAACACTAACGGTACGTCCAGAACCAACAGGACTTTCTGTATATTGAACATGAATTGGTAAATAAGTAGATAATTCATCCAATAAAAGATTGCGTTCATCCATAAGCTCTAAAGCAGGATTTCCAATAATGTCACTTGTTTTAATAGAACTGTTTAATTCTTTAATACGAGATAAGATATCGTTAATTTCCGTAATATCTGTTGTTTTTAGTGTCTCAGCACTCATTTCTTTTGTATTTTGTAGTTCTGTTGCATTGACATGAAATAAATTTAGAAGAACTTCCATAGAAGCTCTTGTTGCACTATCATAAGATTTTTCACCAGGGTTTTGAGATAGTTTTTGAAGTTGTGAAGAGAGATCGTTAAAAGCTGACTGAATCGCATCACGATCGGTTTCATCAAAAATATCTCCAAGTTGTTCTAAAATACTTTGTTTTGCGTCTGCATTTCCAACTTTACCCATTTGATTTCGATATTGAACATCTAAAAAAGGATCGCGAATTTGAGAAATACCGGTAATTTCTACCCCAAATCCAGCGCGTTGATTGGTAGAAGTAGCACTTGTAGCACTGCTTCTAAAGTTTAAACTTACAAGATCAAGTCGTTGTCTTGTATAACCAGATGTATTGATATTCGCAATATTTTGACCAGCTACATCTAAGGCACGTTGACTAGCATTTAGAGCTAATTGTGCTGTTGTAAAACCGGCAAATGTAGATCGTATCATAAAAAACCTCCATTAAATTTTTCTAGAATGAAAACTACCAATTGGTTTTTGGGAAGAAGCAGAGTCTGCTTTTTCTTGTTTTAATGCTTTTTCTATGGTATGTAAATTAAGTTCTATCATTTTTTTAGCATTTTCACTAACTTCTTGTAATAATGCAACTTTTTCTTGAAATTGATAAAACAAAGGAGTTAGCTGATCGTTTTCTTCTTTGGATACTTGTTCTAAAATTTGTTGAAATGATAAAGATGAAAATCCTAATTCTTGTTGTATTTGTTCTCTCTTTTTATCATATCCTTTTAATTGTAAAATATAGACTTGCTCTTTTTTCATCGCTTCTTCTACAAAAGTTACGCGATTTTTTTTAGCAGCTAGTAATTTCTCCTGTTCTACTTCAACTAGGGCATCAAATAAAGAGATGTAATCTTTTAATAACTGTATAAAGTTTGAGAGATTATACATGTGATTCCTCCTGCTGACATAAAAGAATTTTTGTGGCAATTGCAATACTATTTGGTTGATAAGTTCCATTTTTTATTTGTTGCTGTAATTGTAGTAAAAAGTTTGAATCCTCTTTTGTAGTGTTTTGAATCTCTTTGGAAAGAGAGTTTTTTATATGATAAAGAAATGACTGTTCTTCCATTTGACTTTGGTTTGATTGGATAATAAATGAATCAAAATTCTTTTGTTCAGAAAGAACAGTTCTATTCGAACGCTTTATAGGAATTTCTTGTTCCTTATAAGAAAGGATACAAGGACTGGTAATTTTCATAGTTACGATACACTCCTTTAAAAAGATACTCTTAATAACATTATCGGCATAAACAAAGAAAGGTTAAGTATACTTAAGAAGGCAGAGATAAAGAGTGTTTTGGAAGCGTGATATGAATCGCAGTTCCTTGTGATAGCATACTAGTAATAGAAATATTTCCTCCTAATGCAGATATTGTTTGCAGTACAATATCCATCCCGATACCTCGTCCAGAAAATTCAGATATTGTTTTTGCAGTAGAAAGTCCAGGTAAGAATAATAAGTTAAAAACTTCTTCTTTTGTATAAAAGCTAGGAGCTTTTGTTAAAATACCTGATTTTTGGGCTATTTTTAGAATCGATGCTGTATCAATGCCCTTTCCATCATCTTGTATTGTAAAAGAAAGTCCTTCATTTGTCTTTTTTGCTAGTAAAGAGAGTGTTCCAACCT
>JADIML010000214.1 GCA_017694765.1 Candidatus Scybalomonas excrementavium | reverse complement strand
ATAATGAGAGATGCGTATGAAAATATCATGGAGGATTTTGTTGAGGATTTTTCTGAAGTCGTAAGTACATCAATAATAGATGAAGAAGATGTAACAACAAACAAAGAGATAGATAAAGCAAGTGATGATTTAGACGATTTACTTGCAGACTTGATTTAAGGAGGATAATATGAAAAAAACGTTCATTTATGCATCAGTGATTGGAGTAGTAGGAGGAGTCATTTATTGGTTATGTAAGAAAGAAAAATGTAATAACACTATATCTAAGTCAGTAGATAAAAAAGTGGATTTTGAATCTAAATCTCAAGAGAAAAGTATTTCTCAGGAGTCAAATGTTGTTGAGGAAATGTATCAAGTTAAGGATGAAAGTGTACAGAGTATTTACGAAAGGCACTTGAAGGCTGGTGAAATAATGAAAGATGCATATCAGAATATTATGGAAGATTTTGTTGAAAATTTTTCTAGTAAAAAAGTTGTAACTGAAAAAGATGAAAACAAAGAAGTTATTATCGACAATGAATCCATTTCGGTTATGAAAGAGTTAGATTCGATTTCAGGTGAGTTAGATGACTTGTTAAAGTAGGGGTGTAGATTATGAATGAGATAGCAATTAAAAGGCATAGTTTTGATCTAGCAAAAAACCGACTAAAGGAGTTCTCAGAGAAAACTGAAGCTGAACTTCAAATAGATAAGGTTCGAACAGATGGTGGTTTTTTTGGATTAGGTGACCATAAAGTAACAGGATATGAGTTGAATAGAAGACTAGAAACCATCCAGGGTCATTTTATTGCTGTTAATACAACAAACAATGAAGTAATTAAAGAGTTCAGAGAAGTATACAATGCACTTGATAAACTTGATAAGGACTACATCACAAGCATTGTTGCTAATGTTAAAGCTATAGAAAAAACTAGTAATGATGTTAGAGTGCAGCAAGGGATATTAAAACAACACAATGAAAAACTTGCAAATCAGCAAAATAAACTAGATGTACATCAGGTTGAAATAGAAAAAAATGTAGAAAATATTTCAAAAATTGTTACAGCATTAAAAGTTTTTAAAGAAAAACTCGAAGGCTATAAGCACTTAACAGACATTGATATAATATGGAATGATTGCAAAATGATACAAAACAAAATACGAGTAGTCTCAGATAGGATTACAAATTTTTCAAAGAAAACAATGGAAGATATTGATTCTGTTAATAATAAAAATAAAGCTTTATCAGATCAGGTTAATCGAGATATTATTACTCTTCGCAATGAAGCAAAATCGTTTAAAGAGTTCTTTGCAGATTTGTCTAAAAAGATTGATTATACTGCGGACTTACTTGATAATCAAATACCAGTAATTCAAGAAACAGCTGCTTTTTCAGAACAGTTAAAAATAAAAGTAGATGATGTCTGGAAACATACAGAGAATCATAAACTCTGCATAAAGAATTTGGAACAGGTAGACAAAGTCCACACAGATAAATTGGATGAATTAGTTCAATCGGATAGTAGAATTCTTCAGCGTATCGATTCAAATGAGGGAGATATTAATGACCTAAAGAGTTATAAAGAAAAATTGAATGGTATATATCATTTAGAGGATGTAGATAACATATGGAAATCTGTTGAAGAACATACCTCTCAGCTTACTGAAAGTAGGAAAAGAGATGATGAACTTGCTTATGTTATTCAGAAAAATAAGGATGAAGTAGATAAAAAGATTGCAGATGTAGTACAGACAGCTAACTCTAATGTGGAGTATTTAACGAAAAGGATTAAGTATGCGTATTGGATTGCCGGAGGTTCTGCAGGGCTTGCAATTATTGAGTTGATTTTACTTATTATGAAGGTGATATGATGGACAAATACAGTCAAGCACTAATAAATAATGCATCTAAGTTAGATGCTGTTACGGATGCTTGTGGCGAAATAACAAAATTGGCTACTGTGATTGTAGAAGAAAATAGCAAAGTAGCTACAATTGCACTTCTTAAAAAAATTTCAGAAGCTGTTGATAATCAAAAATATATAATTGAGGTCAAACGTGTTGCGAATCTAGTTAAATCCAGTTTGATTGAGTTTTATGGTTATTCTACCATCAATGGTATTTGCAAATCAAATACAGAGAGCAATGAGGATAAAAGAACTCTTCAAGATTTGTTGAATGAACTGAATGCTCTTGTAGGTTTGGAGAAAGTAAAGAATAAGGTTCAAGATTTGATTGTATACCAGAAGGTTCAAAAGATGCGCAGAGAAAATAATCTTCATTCTGCCAAAAACACTTTACATATTGCCTTTACTGGAAATCCTGGAACGGGAAAAACAACAGTTGCACGAATCGTAGGAAGAATCTACAAGCAAATAGGATTGCTTTCAAAAGGGCATTTCATTGAGGTTTCGAGAACAGATTTGATAGCTGGATATCAAGGACAGACGGCAATCAAGGTGAAAAAGGTTATCGAGCAAGCCAAAGGCGGTGTCCTGTTTATAGATGAAGCCTATAGCATCACAGAAAATAACCATTCTGATTCTTATGGCAGAGAATGTTTAACAGAACTGACTAAGGCTTTGGAGGACTACAGAGAAGATCTAGTTGTGATTGTTGCAGGATACACAGAGCCTATGAATAAATTTTTTGAATCTAATCCAGGTTTAAAATCTCGATTCAACACATTTATAGAGTTCGATGACTATAACCCTAATGAACTGGACAAGATATTGATTTCTATGTGTAAGAATAATGATTATACTTTGGACGAAGAAGCGAAAGAAAAAATTCATTTGTATTTCGAGCAGCGGACATCATTGAAGGATGAAAGCTTTGCAAATGGTAGATTGGTTAGGAATATTTATGATGATTTGGTTATGAACCATGCAAGGCGAGTGATAAACATCACAAATCCTGGAAAACAAGAACTATCTACAATCAAAACTGAAGACTTTATATTTGTGGTTGATGAAACCGAGGAAAATCAATATGATTCCACATATTTACAACCAAAAATTAGATATAATAGCTAATAATAAAAAAGAGTAAATAGATAGGAGAGTAGATAGATTTGTGTAATAAAGCAAATCTATCTACTCTTTTTCGATGTACAAGAAAGTATAGAATTTTTGATATATTTTACTTAGAATTTAATTCATTGTTTTTAATTTACATTTCATAACTAAAATGATATATTTTTATTAAGAGAAATATATCA
>JADIML010000213.1 GCA_017694765.1 Candidatus Scybalomonas excrementavium | reverse complement strand
GAAGATAGGGCGGTTGAAATGCTCTTTGTTAATTTGTCTGGTAGTTATGTAAGAAAGAACGACTTTGAACAAGCAAAATATTGGGAACAAAGATATTTAGAGCGAAAAACCAAGAGCAATGATAAGGCAATTAAGAATACGATATTAATTAACCATATTTTAATGAATAATACAAGCGAAGGTCACTCCCAATTAAGAAAAGAGGTTTGTCAATTTTTGGAATTGATGAAAAGCGATTGGAACGATCTTTATAGTATTAAAATGATTTTTGAAGTGATAGAAATTTGTTTAAAACAAAAGGATATTGCTTTGGCAAAAAAGGGTATTGCATTAGTAGAAGAGAAAATGAAAAATATGGATGCAACGGTACATAAGGAACAGCTTGTGTTTGTTCAAGTTCAGCTCTATGAATTAACTGGAGAACAAGATAAATTATTCCATGTTTTACAAGACTATTATGAAGTTATCAAACAGAGTAAGAATGAAAAGAAAGAAATGGAAAGAGATGGTGTTCTCTCAAAGATTAATTTGCAGTATGCAGAATATAGGAATCGTCAGGTAGAGCTAAAAAATAAAGAGTTAGCAAGATTAAATGAAATCGATTCTTTTACAGGACTTTTGAATAAAGCATTTTTTGAGAAAAAAGTACAAGAGCGCTTACAGAAAAAAGAGCATAAAGAAGATATGGACGTCTTGTTTTTAATTGATATTGATAATTTCAAGCAAATTAATGATACATATGGACATGCAGTAGGTGATCAAGTTATTAAGGAGATAGCAAGTCGTTTACAAAATAAAACAAGACAGACAGATTATGTAGGTCGAATTGGTGGAGACGAATTTTGTGCTTTATTACTTAATGTTCCAAATATGGAAGTTGTCAAGATGTGGTTAGAAAATTTTATTAAAAGTGTACAAACTATTTCTTTTGATAAGGTAAATGCTGGAGCGATTACAGTGAGCATTGGTGCAGCAGGTTCAAAAGGTGAAAGTACAAATTTGGAGCTTTTTGAAAAAGCAGATCAAGCGATGTATGAAGCTAAAAGAAAGGGCAAGAATAGATATGGAATATATCGACAGGAAGTCAGTTCTTATACAAAATAAAGTTATAATGAGATAAGGCATGATAAAAATAAATGTCATGCCTTGTTTTAGATAAAATATATAGAACATAGAAGAGGAAATCATAATGGAAAGAATTTTTATAGATAGTGAGTTTCAAGATTTGATTGATACATTACAAGAACATCGTAATTGTGGAAATTTTATACAATTAAAAGATGATGCAATCAAGTTAAAGAAACAAGCAGTTCATGCAAAAAATGAATATGCAGAATCGATTGCTCATTATTTCCTCGCTATTTATTGTTTAATACGTAATGAACCGACAAAGACGATTAGTCATTGTAATTTTATAAAAGAAAAATATACAAAACAACCACGAAAGCAATCCTTTTATTATCTTTATGCAACTATTTGTAATTTGGCAGGAACTGCATATATTCATTTAAATGATAGACAAACAGCAGTTAGTCAGTTTTTAGATGGTTATTATATAAGTGTAGAACATTCGTTTTTTGATATAAGAGTAAATATTTTAAATAATTTAGGTTCTGTCTTTTATGAATTAGAAGATTATCAAAGAGCAGTTGAATATTTTTTAAAAGCTTATGAGCTTGTATGTAAACATCTAAGTGAAAAGCGAAAATTAATCGCTATGTTACTAGTCAACTTATCTAGTAGCCATGTAAGAATGAAAGAGTTTGAGCAAGCAAAATATTGGGAGAAGCAATATTTAGACCAATTTCGTGATTGTGAAGATATCATTATTACGAATAGTTTATTAGTAAATCATATTTTAATGGGAAATATAACAGAATGTGATGAGCAGTTGTCTATAGAAGTTCATCAATTTTTAGATTCTCTTCAGACAGGATGGAATGATTTATATAGTCTTAAGATAATTTTAGAAGTTATTACCTATTGTCTAAAAGAAAAGAGGATGGATTTAACGAAAAAAAGTATTGAACTTGCAGAAGATAAAATGAAGGATTGTCACAATACTATTTATCAGGAGCAATTTACTTCTGCAAAGATTGATTTTTATCAGTTGATAGATGATAAGGATAAGTTATTTGAAGCACTTTTACAGTATCATGAATTTATAAGAAAAGGTAAGAGTGAAAAAAGAGAAGTTGAAATATCTGGTGTTCTTTCAAGAATTGATCTAGAAAATGCTAAATATGGAAAGAAAAAAGTAGAAATAAAAAATAAAGAGCTAAAAAGATTAAGTGAGCTAGATTCTTTTACAGGTATTTTAAATAAAGTATCCTTTGAAAACAAAATTCAAAAGCGCTTAAATAAAAAGATAAAACAACAGGGTGTAGATGTATTATTACTTGTTGATATTGATAACTTCAAGAGTATTAATGATACATATGGACATGCAGTAGGTGATCAAGTAATTAAAGAGGTAGCAAAACAGTTGCAAAGTGTGATAAGAGACTCCGATTACGTTGGAAGAATCGGAGGAGATGAGTTTTGTGCATTTTTACTAAATGTACCTAATTTAGAAGTGCTCGAAGAATGGATAAAGCATTTTATAAAAAAAGTCCAAAATATTTCATTTGATGAAGTAAGTAGGGGAATGATTACAGTTAGTATTGGTGCAGCGAGTACAAAGGAAGATACTACGAGTTTAGAGCTTTTCAAAAAGGCTGATCAAGAAATGTACGAAGCTAAGAGAAGAGCAAAAAACACATATGGAATTTATTGGGAAAACAAGAAATAAAATAGAATGAATCTGCTAAGAGAAAAGGAGAAATAGATGTCAAACGAGCTAAAAGAGCGGATGGAGAAGATTCGTGAATATCATAAAAAAGGTTATAATTGTGCCCAAGCGATTGTCTGTGCTTATGCAGATAAAGTAGATGTGGAAAAAGAAACTCTATTTAAAATTGCAGAAGGATTTGGGCTTGGAATGGGAGGCATGAGTGGTACCTGTGGTGCAATTTCAGCTGCTATTATTTTAAATGGACTAAAGACAAGCACTGGTAATATGGATGCACCCAACTCCAAAATGCAGACATATGAGATAGGAAAATTAATATCGGATGAATTTTTGCAAAAGAATGGAACATTAATGTGTCGAGAGTTAAAAGGGATTGATACAAAAAAAGTAGTAAGAAGTTGTTCTGGATGTATGGAAGATGTAGCAGAACTGATAGAAAAATATTTATAAAGTTTTTGAGGAACGATTTTTATAGTATTGGCATACGTTAGTCATAGAGAAAATAAAAAGGGAGAATCATATGGATGATTATCGAGTAGGAGAAAGAGTCACTAATGATGATATGTTATCTCAGCCAGCGACACCGGGAATAGGACCAGAAGGTCTTCCCACCCCATCATTACCAAACCAATCTCCACAAACTCCAGAAATCCCAAGGCCACCAATACAAGGCATGCCACCATTACCAGAACAGTCACAGCCACCCAATGTAGGAAATGGTAGAGCAAGGGTACGTGTTTTAAATGGAGCTGCTAATTATGGAGAATTAACAGTTACAGTTGGAGGAGAAACAGTTGCAAGTGATTTGCCGTTTGGAACATCAACACAATATAAAAATGTAAAAGAGGGATTTCAAGTTGTAACGGTACTAGCAACCAGTTATCCAAGAAGAATTATTTATCAGGAAGTAATCCCATTTGTAGCTACAATTTCTGTTACATTAGCCTTAGTGAATACAGTCAATGGAGTAGGGATACAAACCGTTATTGATTTACCATGTATGAGTAGTACTAGAAGGCTAGCTTGTCTTCGTATGATAAATTTGTCGTATAATAGTGGACCATTGGATCTTGTATTAGAAGATGGAAGAGTTGTTTTTTCTGATGTGAGGTTTAAAGAAGTGACAAATTATAAGAGAGCTAATGAGGGAAAATATAATTTTAAAGTTATCAATTCTCCAAATCGTCCAATGCCAATCGTATCTGATATTTCTTTAATTAACGATTTGACTTATCAAATTGGTGGAAGATGGGACGCATTGTTAGAATTTTCTATTGATATGAAAGCAAATACTATGTATACTATATATATATTAGGAAATGATGGATACTTACCAGCTTTACAGCCGTATATTTTAGAAAATTGATAGAGTGGATAAAGAAGCAAAAATATTTTTTATGAAAGAATTGCCATTTTTTCAACATAATGTTACAATTAAGATAAATAGTGCGAAAAGAGACTGCTAACAAGCTATGGCAGTCTCTCTTTCGCATATTCGCGAAAAGGAGAAAAGAGTTTTATGGGTCATACAATGAAAGAAAAGAACAAGAAAATCGATCAGAAACAATTTACGGAACAATTGCATAAACTCGTAAATTTAGCCGGCACCCAAAAAAACAGACTGGAAGTTTCCGCGATTAATGATTGCTTTAAAGGAATTGAGCTAACAATCGGTCAAGTAGAAGATATTTATCAATATTTAGAAGAGAAACATATTAAAATTCTTCAAGGGAAAGAGACAATTGCTGATTTTGATGAGAATTTTGAGGATATAGAAGATAAAGAAGAATTATTGTTTCTAGAAGATGATGAATTAGAAATTGATGATATTAATCTTGATGATCTTAGTAATTTTGCAGGGGTCAATCTTGATGATCCAGTGAAATTATATCTAAAAGAAATCGGTATTATTCCTCTGCTTTCTACTGAGGAAGAAATTGAACTTGCAAAGAAAAAAGCAGCAGGAGATGAGGTCGCAAAGCAGAGGCTTATAGAAGCAAATCTTCGCCTTGTTGTCAGCATAGCGAAAAAATACGTTGGAAGAGGAATGGGATTTTTGGATCTTATCCAAGAAGGAAACTTAGGCTTGATGAAAGGCGTTGAGAAATTTGATTATACAAAAGGCTATAAGTTAAGTACTTATGCGACTTGGTGGATTCGTCAGGCAGTTACAAGAGCATTGGCAGATCAAAGTCGTACGATTCGAATCCCCGTTCATATGGTTGAAATGATGAATAAGGTAACGAAGGCTCAAAGAAAGTTGACTGTGGAAAATGGTTCAGAGCCAACAGAAGAACAACTTGCAAAAGAGCTTGGAATTACATTGGAAAAATTAGAGGAAATTCAAGCATATGCAAAAACTCCAACATCGTTAGAAACTCCAGTAGGAGATGAAGCAGATTCTAGTGTAGGGGACTTCATTGCAGATGAAAGTACTGTAACGCCAGAAGCCAATATTGAAGCTGTTATGTTGCGCCAAAACTTAGAACTTATTATGGAAGATTTATCTGAAAGAGAGCGATATGTGTTATCTTTACGATTTGGGTTTGATGATGGACATGCTCGTACTTTAGAAGAAGTTGGACAATTACTAAGTGTTACAAGAGAACGTGTTCGACAAATTGAGGCTAAGGCATTATTGAAATTACGACACCCATCAAGAGCAAAAAAGATTGCTGAGTTTTTATAAAAATCAAGTAAGATTATGTTAGGCTTAATGACGACAAGGAGATATCTACTGTAGAAAAGAGATAGGAGGCTGTTACAGGAAAGCTGTGACAGCCTTTTTGGGTGTATAGAAAGTCTATCGTTTCTGAAAGACTTAGCTATTATGTGGATATGAAGCAAGGAATGAAAGTGATAGCGATACATAAAATATAAGAGACGAATAAAAGAAAAGAAATAAAATAAGAAAAAGAGAGGTTTATGATGATTAAATTAGTTGCAACAGATATTGATGGTACACTTGTCGTGGATGGAAGCGCAAACTTAAATCCAGATTATTTTCCGGTTTTTCAAAGATTAATGGAAAAAGGGATTTTAGTTGTTGTGGCTAGTGGTAGAGGAGAAAGTAGTATTGAAAATATTATGAAACCAATAGCGAATCAAATTACTATGATTGCAGAAGGCGGTTCTTATGTTTGTGCCAAAGGTCAGACACTAGAGCTTCATAAAATACCAATGGAAATTGTAAGAGAGTTGGTTATGGATATTCGCTCTATGACAGAATGTGAAATTATGGTCAATGGACCAAAATGTTGCTATGTGGAAACAAAAGATGAAAAATTTTTACATTGGATTATTGAAGACTATCATTTTAATGTTATCCAAGTTGATGATTTATTAGAAGTAGAAGATGAGATTGTAAAAGTTTCCCTATATCATCCAGTGGATGCAGGAAAACAAGCTAAGCAAGGAATTTTTCAAAAATGGGAAGGTAGACTTCATTTAGCAGTCTCTGGAAATGAATGGGTAGATTGTGTGATGCCGGGGATAAATAAAGGAACCGCACTTCAAAAACTTCAACAACAATATGGAATTTCTAAGGAAGAAACGATGGTTTTTGGAGATAATCGAAACGATTTAGAAATGCTAGAGCAAGCAGTCTATAGCTTTGCCGTTGAGAATGCAAGAGAAGAAGTAAAAGAAAAGGCAAATTATATAACAGATAGTAACAAAAATCATGGAGTGTTAAAAGTTTTAAGACAATTATTATAAAAGCTAGAAGAGAGGAAAATGGTATGACTTTAGAACAAGTATTCATAGGAAAAACATACATTGTTGATAACGTTCATATCCATGGAACGATGAAACAACGATTAGAAGCACTTGGTATGATACAAGGAACATCGATTGTTGTTTTGAGTCGTAAAAAAAATGGAACTTTGATTTATAAAATGAGAGGAACGAGGTATGCCGTAGGAAAAGGCATTGCTCAAAAGGTTGAAGTAATAGAGGGGGATTATGATGTCTAATTCATTGCAAGTTAGTTTTGTTGGAAATCCGAACTGTGGAAAGACAACGCTCTTTAATGCTTATACAGGAGCCAAGCTAAAAGTTGCCAATTGGCCGGGCGTTACGGTCGAAAAAAAGGAAGGTAACATACGGTATCAGGATCAAAAATGGAAGTTAGTTGATTTACCAGGTACCTATAGTTTAACATCGTATACAATGGAAGAAAAGCTGACAAGACAATATTTATTGGAAGATCAGGTAGATGTTATTATTGATGTAGCAGATGCTTCGGCACTAGAGAGAAATTTATATTTAACGTTATCTGCTATTGAATTGGAAAAGCCAGTTGTATTGGCACTCAATATGATGGATATTGTAGAAGAGAGAGGAATCAAAATTGATTTACATCGCTTATCGAAATTATTAGGAATTCCAGTGATACCAGTTTCAGCAAGAAAAAAAGTAGGACTTGATTCTCTACTGGACGCAGTCTCTCAATATGAATGGAAAGAAAAGGAAAATCGTTTTTTTTCTTACTCGAAAGAAATAGAAGATAAAATTGAACAAATTATACAAATTTTAGAACAAAAAGTTCCAAATGTATCTCCAAAGAGATGGCATGCGATTAAGTTATTAGAGCATGATGAAGAGATAGTAAGAAAATATGGAAGTTATGTAAAAGACTATATTCAAACGAGTTATGAAAATGAAATTGTAAGACAAAAATATGCTTATATTGAGGATGTAATAGGACAAGTATTAGTAAACAAAGCAAAAAGAGAAGCTAGAACAGATAAAATCGATTCCTATTTCACACATCCTGTTTTTGGAGTTCTCATCTTTTTTTCCATTATGGCATTTGTATTCTTTCTAACATTTACCGTTGGTGATTTCTTAAAGGGATATTTGGAGATGGGAATTGAACTTGTCAGCAATGGTATTCGTTCTCTATTACATGTTTTGTCCGTAGGAGAAGTGATGACATCTTTAATTATAGATGGAATTTTAACAGGGGTTGGAGGAATTTTAAGTTTTTTACCAAATATTTTTATTTTATTTTTAGCATTAGCTTTTTTGGAAGACAGTGGATATATGGCACGTGTTGCTTATGTGATGGATGGTATTATGGGGAAAATAGGATTATCTGGACGGGCTTTTATTCCAATGCTGTTAGGTTTTGGATGCAGTGTGCCAGCAGTTATGGCATCTCGTGTGCTAGAAGATGAAAGAGATAAAAGAAGAACCATTTTATTAATTCCATTTATGTCCTGTAGTGCTAAGTTACCAGTATATGTTACATTTGCAGGATTGTTTTTTAAACAGTATGCCATGTTAGTAGCATATTCTATGTATATCATTGGAATTATGATTGGGATTTTAGTTGCTTTTATTCAAAGTAAAGTCATGGCACAAGGAGAGGAAAATCCTTTACTCATTGAATTACCGGAATATAAAGCACCAAATGCGAATACAATTGCTATCTATGTAGGAGAAAAAGTGAAAGATTATGTATCAAAGGCAGGAACAACCATTTTTCTAGCATCTATTTTTATATGGTTTCTTTTAAATTTTGGTTCGACTGGTCTTGTACATAATATGGCAGATAGTTTTGGAGCTTCTGTTGGAAGATGCTTAGTGCCTATTTTAGCACCAATCGGACTTGGATTTTGGCAAATAGGAGTGATGTTAATTTCTGGTCTTGCAGCAAAAGAAGTTGTAGTTTCTAGCTTTTTGGTTCTATTTCATATCTCTTCCTTAAATGGAGAGACAAGTCAGTCTGTTGTAGATATGCTTGGAACGATGGGATTTAGAGCATGGAATGCTTACGCCCTTATGATTTTTACATTATTATATACTCCTTGCTTTGCAGCTATTGCTACCATAAAGAAAGAAACGAATTCCTTAAAATGGACGATGAAGATGATAGTATTTCAATTAATGATAGCATGGATTGTGACAGGGATTATTTATCAACTAGGAATATTGGTAGGACTAGGATAAGAGAATAGGA
>JADIML010000212.1 GCA_017694765.1 Candidatus Scybalomonas excrementavium | reverse complement strand
ATATAATATAATATTTTTTATATAGATTTATATTTTTCTTTCATCTTTATAAAATAATCCAACTAAAAAGCTGGAAAACAAAGAATATGAAGAATTTTATCTCTCCATAAAGTTTCTTCTTTCCAGCATTTACTTGGATGATTCATACTATTGACAGTATATTTCCATATATGCTTTTTTAAAACAACCTCTGTTTTGATTAAAACCCATAATTACACCTTTTCCCTTTCCTATTATATCTGATATTTCTATAAAATTCAACCTTTTTTTATTTTTTTACTAATTACTAATTATTTTTTCTTATTATTCTATCAATTACTATATGAACCCTATTTTTTCTGCCTTTTTGTAAATATCTATAAACAAACAAAAAGAAACTATGATAGATAAGAACTTTACATTTTTTACAAATATAAACATCTTAATTTCTTACTATCTATCATAGCTTTCTTCTTATTGCATCAAATTTCTTATTGTAATAAATGAAATCATGGATTATAAACTTGGATCAACCATTCCATTTTCTACAAATGCTTTTTCTCTATCGATACAAGTTGCACAGTTTCCACAAGGCTTTTCTTTTCCTTCATAACAGCTCCATGTAAGTTCATATGGGACACCTAAACGAAGCCCTTCTTTTACAATTTCTGCTTTATTTTTTCGGATAAATGGAGCTTCGATTTTAATAGCTTTCCCACTACCTTCATAAATCGCTTCCTTCATTGCATTGAAAAATGTTTCACTACAGTCTGGATACGCATTTCCTGCTGCATCATCCACATGTGCCCCATAATAAATATAACTACATTCTTTTGAAAGCGCTATGCTACTTGCCGTTGATAAAAATAACCCATTTCGAAATGGAACATAGGTAGATACTGGATTTCCATCACTTTCCTGTAGTTGTTCCATATAAGAGCTCTCTGGAATTTCTTCCGTAGAGCCTTGTAATAAAGAACAATTGCTTTCTGCAAAAACCGGTGTCAAATCCATGACCATACCATCGATTTCATAATGTTTTAAAATATTTTTAGCAGCTTCTAGTTCTTTCTCATGCTTTTGTCCATAATGAATCGATAATGGAATTACATTCTCTTTTCCAAATCGTTCAATTGCCATAGCAAGACAAGTTGTACTATCAACACCACCACTAAATAATACCATTGCTTTTTCTCGTTTCATCGATTATCCACCTTCTCTGGGTATAAGTCATGGTTTACAAGTCGATTAAATGCAACTTCTTCCCACTTTGTCCCTTTTTTACCATAATTGCAGTATGGATCAATAGAAATTCCTCCTCTTGGAGTGAATTTTCCCCAAACTTCGATATATTTTGGATCCATAAGTCGAATTAAATCTTTCATAATAATATTGACACAGTCTTCATGAAAATCTCCATGATTACGAAAACTATATAAATATAACTTTAATGACTTACTTTCTACCATTTTTTCCGCTGGAACATAAGAAATGTAAATCGTTGCAAAATCTGGCTGTCCTGTCATTGGACAAAGGCTTGTAAACTCTGGACAGTTAAATTTTACAAAATAATCATTTTCTGGATGTTTATTTGGAAATGCTTCTAAAACTTCTGGCGCATAATCGCTGCGATATACCGTTTTTTGATTTCCAAGTAAGGAAATTCCTTGTAATTCTTCTGAATTTCTTCCACTCATGCTAAAACTCCTCCTTGTGCTTTCCACACTTTCTGTAAGATTTTCACGAAAATTGGACCACAAATAGCAGGTACAATCTGTCCAATACAAAGACTCACTGCCAACATAGCATATGGCATATGTAAGAGATAAGAGAGCCATATTGGCACACAAAGCCCCGGTATTAATACAATCGGAATAGAAATAAAACTTACATTCCATCCTTTTTTACGAATGAATACGATGAGACTCGTCGTAACGATTCCAACAAGACATCCTCCTATCATATCCAGTGGTCCAAGACCTCCAAAGAGCATATTAGATATTAAGTTTGCAAGACCAAGTGGGAAAACTAGGAACGGAAAGAGATAAGATAGAGCATATAAAGATGTAGCAATTCGAATTTGATATGCTCCAAATGAGAAATTTTGTGTAAAAAATAAAATAACGATATAAAGTGCAACTACCATTCCAGAAATGGTTAGTTTTTGAATATAACTCATAGATTCTTTTTCCATAACGTTCACCTCCAAATGAATTGTACATAACAACTTATGTTAAGTTTGTCCCTAGTTTTATTTATCGACAGGATGGTCTCGAACTGTCTGCTCATTTATACGAGGCTACTTCTGTATTCTACTAGATAAAATTGGAAAAAGCAAGCATTGCTTATATTTTAATGGGTTCCTCCTATGACATAATCTTTCATAACAGAATCATTTAAACGATAAAATACAACATCTCCATCTTGTAACAGAAATTTTGTATTTTTACAATCATACTTTTCATTACGATAGCCCTCCATGTTCCACATGTTACAGTATCCTTCTCTATAATTTTGCACATTTTCATAACTTAAATGTGGCATTTCATTTTGTATCGTTGTAATATCAAAATTCACTACGATATATCCATCTTTTTTCCAAAAAGATTCTTTATGATTCACTTGATGTTCTTTCATGTAAGTAGAAAGAGGAAAACCTTTTGAAACTGCGTGTACTTCGGCTGGTAAATAATATTCTCCATACCATTTTTGGATAGAGCGTTTGATACTTTCTTCTGTCCCACCAGCATACGGCAATATTCGCTTTCCATAAAAAGTTCGTTGTGTCCATGGAAGCCCTATTTTTTGAAAAGAATATACAATACTTTTTGTATCTTTTAATTGTTGCATTGACAAATTCAAAAGATTAGCAGTATTTCTAATCTCTTCTTCTGGAACACTGGTATAAGGATTTCCTAATGACATCATTTTCGTATTCTTACTATCTTCTTCACTTCCAACTTTTATCAAATGTCTCTTTGTTCCATGGATCGTTTCTGTGTAGTAGAGATCCACTTCTTCTCTTCTCGTTCCATCTGTTGAAACGTAATAAAAGTTTGGTTTTAGTATAACAAAATCACACTCTTCATACATATCTCCCATGGTTTTTATGGAAAATCGAATGGTGTATCCCGTTGGCAACGCTCCTTCACAAGGCATAAAAGGATGACTTCCTGACATAAGTGGCAATGTCATCTTTTGCTCATGTCCTGTTTCCTCTCCATTTCGATTTTTTGTCCCCACAGAATAATAGTTTCCTGTTAGCTCCATAGAGTCTTTCACTCGAAAAACAGATTGCCAAAGTGGATAATCGGTAATGTCATAAATTTGAAAATCATAAACTCTGCCAGACACCTGCACATTGACTTGATCAACAGCTACATAATTCTCCATCTCATAATTAGCAAGTTCTTCTTCTGAGTCTTGTCCTTGATTCGCATCTGCATTAATGGATAATGCTCGAAATTGTGCAATATAATATCCTTCTGACACCCAAGAAGGAAGATAAAAACTCGTTCTATCACGAAATATAGTAATCCATGTATTCGCTGGAATATAAGTGTTTCCTTGATAGACTGGAAATGGAAACTGTACCTGTCGTCTATCTATGTATTTGCTATAATCTTGATAGCCATATCCTTTATAAGCATTGTGTGTCCCTACTGTTGGAAAGAAAATTTCAAAATAACGATCCAGTACCAAACCTGCACTACCTCTATCTGGATTGATAAGCTGATTATACTTACGAACATCTTCAATTTGTGCATCACATACCGTTGGTGTATGGATAACAACTGAGTTGACATCGAAGTCAAATTCTAGTTCTGTTCCTTGACTTGTTCCTATGCTTTTGATTCGTTTATAGACGATTGTTCCTATGGAATCCCATTCTCCATTTTCTTTGTTTTTATCAATGACCATATGTTCCCTAAATAGTACAGTATTATTGATAACGCCTGGCTTACTTAGTCGGCTTGGAGTTGGTGCATTGGTATCTACCCAGCCATTTTGCATAAGGACTTTTCCATTGATTTCTAAGTAGTCATTTTGTACTTGTATATTTTCTACGGTTGTCCCACCACTGACCGGCTCTTTCATTGCCCCACTTGCTTTATATACTACAGTTGGTTTTTGATAAGAGCTAGATGGCTTTAACGTAATCTTTTCATTTGGCAACGCATAATTTTCTACCGTTGCATGATCAATGGCATATACATCTAGCTGGGTCACTTTCCAATAGGAATAGGATTTTGTTACTTTCATTGTAACTGGTGGATCTTTTGGATTTTTACTCGGTATGACTTGTAGGTACTCATTCTTTCCATAATAGTTCGTAAATGTATAGGATACGAGATATTCTTGACCTAATACATAGCTATATGTCTGTTCTGTCGTTGGAATCCCTTGTTCCACATCAAACTTTTCATTGCCTTTCTCATCTGCCCTTATGACACCTTCTAACTTATTATTAGGTGGCTGTGGGTCCGTATAGTCATCACTGACACTTTTTGTATTCGGATCGTTTTCGGTTGTAATCGTTGTCTTTGGGTAATATTTATAGTACAATACTAAACGGATTCCGTTAGAACCAGTATCCCACTTACGATTACGAAAAGCATTGACATCTGCCATATAGCTTGTGTTTTCGGTAATGGGATTTCTTTTAAAGGAAATGGTTTTTACCTTTTTCACCGATTCATCGGAATAATTATTATTTTCCGGAAAGGCAATGGTCTTTCCAGTTTTTATATCTTCGATCTGTACCTTATACAGCCATACTTTCTTTCCATTGCGATTTTTGGATAAAGCATTGGCTGGAAATAGTTCCCATAAATCTACTTGTGATTGCTTCGGAATATAATAGGTATATGGGTCTTGTTTCCCTTGATTACTTGTTTTTAACGTTGTATATGCCCCTTTGTAATATTCCTTTTGTTGAATTACAACAGGTACTGGCTGTGCCTTATATGGTACTGGAATATCAAACCTATCTTTAAAGTCATTGGGATTTCTCCATGCTTCTGCAGATTTAATACCGTCTAAATCATAAAGGTATTTACTCGCTACTTTACCATTGTGATATGTTCGAAAGAAACCATTCAAATATAAGTACCCATTGTTTTTCTCTAAAGAAGCTGCAGTTGTTCCAGCGTTCTTGATTTGGGTGTCTACCACATCTTTTGGAATTGTCCAAGTATAGTAATATTTTCCATTTGAAACTTTATCTAAATGTGCATACTCTTCTTTATTTGTAAATTTCCCATATGGCTTTTTATAAACTGGGTTTCCATACTCCTTTGTTCCTGCTAACTTATTGGATAAAACAGGATATTTCTTAACGGTAAATCCCTCTGTTTTCCATGTAATTCCTGTTGTTGCCTTTGTATCAATCGACTTCCAAGTAATTTCTCCTTTATCTGTCATAGTGACAATAGGCTTTTGATTCGTATCACTTGCTCCAAACACAGAAATCGGAAACAAAAAGCAATAAAGAAACAGTAAAAAGCTAATTTTTTTCCACAATCGTATTACTTCCTTTCTTATAATATTTATTTTCTCATGTTATCCCAAATTTGATCCCATACTCGAACAGCATAACTTGAACCATTATCATTCATTGCTCCTGTTCCCATAGTAATATCAAATACTAAATTAAATGTCTTTCCATTCTTTGCTCCTTCCAACCATTGAGCCACAGGATACTCTGAATAAATCAATTCATTGTTTTCTTGTGCCGAACGTGTAAAGGCTTTGCTATCTGCAGTAATTGTAAATTTCGCATAACAACGATATGTATACCCATCTGTTCCATAGTAAAGACTTGATGGTTCCACTACTACTTTATCGCACTTGATAATTACATGATTTTTCTTTGCTTTTGCAATATAATCTTTGATATAATTGGTTGTGTATTTGTCATAAGAATCTCCATATACAAAGTAAGTGCTTTGTAAGTCATTGATCCACTTATTGGTTACTGTCTTATAATTAAAATTCAGACGTGTTTTGATATTTTTCTTTACTTTCTCTGCCCATTCATAGCGATACTTATCAATGATTTCTTTGGCTGGTACGTTTTCGCCCCACAATAAATGTGTTCCATCTGTTACATCTTTCGGATAACGAAGTTTTGTTTTATCTCCAAAATATTGAACTCTACCTTCCCAGTTAAAATAAGAATCATAGTAACTATTTGGAATACTTTCTAGTATATATGGGAATTTCTTTGCATTTTTAGGGAGATTGGTTGTTCTTATGACCTGCCCATCTGTTGTAATTTTCTTACGTTCTTTTTTATCTCGAATACGGTTTCTGATGGTTCTTGCTTGGCTTTTATTCAGATAGAGTTTTGTACTCATGCTATCACTTTGGCTATAGGTTCCATTGCTCTTTCCTGTGAAAATTCCTTTTGCAAAGCAAGAAATGACCTCGGCACGTTTGACCTTTGGAATCTTTGCTAAGTCTGAAATTCTCTTATATGTTTTGATATTAGATTTCTTTGTTTTCAGACTATCAATTACCTTTGAGCCATTCTTTAGAACATCTGCACGTTCTGCTAATACGGCTGCATCTGCATAGCTTATTTTCTTTCCAAGTGTGATATTCTTTGTACTGATTTTCTTCCCTGTGACTTTCTCAAGCATTTTGACATACTCTTTTCCTGTGATATATGTCTTATCTGCCCCTTGTACTTGTGTTGGTGCTACACTTCCTAAAATCATAGTTGCTGTAAGTGCTAGTGTTAAAATTTTCTTTCTCATGATAGAATCCTCCTTGTTATTTATATAGTTTATTTTATGATAGAAAAAAGTGTGTCTTGTGTATTTTCATACGTAATGCTTTTATTTCATAGAAAATCAATGTTCCTAAATGAATGTACAAAGTATTTCCTATCATGTAAAAAACAGTATGATTTTTCTCATACTGTCGAACTTGCATTTTTTCTTTAATTTGATATAATATAATTAGAAAAGGAA
>JADIML010000211.1 GCA_017694765.1 Candidatus Scybalomonas excrementavium | reverse complement strand
CAATTTTCCTCATTAATATATGGAAGTTGTGATTCGATAATTTTTATGTAAATATCATCTTGTTTTTCTTTTGATAATTTTGTTGTTAAATTTAAAATAGAAAGAAAACGCTCGTTTTCATGAAGAGAGCGATAATAATGATTAAACTGGTTGAGAGATTTTTTATAAACAATTAAAGAAGTTCCAGCAATGACTTCTACAATTGTTCCACCTAAAGCCCCAATCGCTAAAGTTTCAGAATATTTTTGAAGAAATAAAAGTGCTGTAATGGAGATAAGAAGTAAAACAGCACCAATGACACACATAAGAACAGAAAGAAAAAAGGCATTTTTTGCTTGACGTCTACTAATTTCATAAAACTCTCTTAAATCTTTCATATTTGATAGCATCAGTTCTAAAATATCTTTTGTTTGTGAAGTCTGTTCACAATGTTCATCCATAGCGTGACGAATGATGGAATTTATTTGTTCTTGCTCTTTTTTCCAAGTTGCCATACGATCTTCATGGAGCATTTTATAAATAAAAGTAGCTGGTAGAATCCCAACTAGAATCAGGGCAATTAATCCAATAATAAAAATAGGAACACCTCGATCTTTATAAATGAGTGAGATACAATAAAGACATATACTTAATGATAGTAAGGCAATATAATAAATTCCATTCTTTTTAAAATATTCATTCATCCAAAATACCTCCTTTTGTTTTATACATGAAATATTAACCATAAAAATAATAATAGAATCTTTTTTGATCATATAGCATACTGGAAAAAAAGTCAAACTAAGAAAATAATTTTAAAGTTTTTAATGTTTTTTTAATTTTTATCCGTTATAATAAAACTGTAAGATAAGAATATTACTTTGTAGTCTCAAAGGAAAGAAGATGATAAAGGAGGAATTTTTATGAAAAAAAATAGTTTTGTAAAAACAATGGCATTCGTTCTTGTTGGAGCGATGGCAGTAACACCAGTGAGTGTTATGGCTGGACATAGAAAGCCAACGAGAATTGATGGAATTTCTGCAACAAAGAAAACAGTCTTTGTTGGAGAGGAATTTGAACTAGAAGTCTATAACAGCGAGAGAAATGTAGATGATGATTACTTTGTTTGGTCAACAAGCAATAAAAAAGTAGTTCGTCTTGACGATGATGATAACAGAGATGACGAAATGGAATTCATCGCTGTAAATCCAGGTACTGCTAAAATTACATGTGAGATCAAAGGAACTAATATTAAGAAAACATGTGTAGTAACAGTAAAAGAAAGAAATACAGAAGCGTATATCGATGTGGATGATGATGGAAAAGGTTATATTACAGTAGAAATCGGAGATGATGAAGATATCGATGCTACATTACGCAATGCAAATGGAAGCAATAGACAGCTTGTATATAAATCTTTAACACCATCTATCGTATCTGTAAATCGCTATGGAGAAGTATTTGGTAAGAAAATTGGAACTGGTAAAGTTCAAATTTCATCCAAAGCAGATCCATCGATTAAAACAGTCGTAGAAGTACGTGTTGAATGGGATGACTAAGTAATAGACTTATCATAACGATATAAAGTAATAAGAACTCCATGAAATGGAATGCTCTATTTCATGGAGTTCTTTGTATATATAAATAATGTGGTTGCATATTTATAATAGACTGATAGGTGGAAAATATTTTATATAGTTCTCGTTTTTTGCAAATCATCAAGTAAACAATGAGAAACTCTAAGTCCACCATGTCCAACACCAAGGTGGACATTTTCTTTATTTGAGCCATGATAATCCGAACCACCAGTTGGCAAAAGTCCATAGGGACGAATGAGCTCTCTTAATTTTTGACTATTCGATATATTATGAGAAGAATGGTAAACTTCTACACCAATCAGACCATTTTCTTTTAAATGAGCAAGTAAAAGTTCTAGTTCTTTATAACTAAGTTTATAGAGAAGGGGATGAGCAAGAACAGCAACTCCACCAGTAGATTGAATGAGAGAAATGGCATCTTCACAGGAAAACTCTGGCTTTAACACATAACAAGGACAGCCATTTCCGATATATTTTTGAAAGGCTTCTTCCTTATTTTTGACATACCCAGCTTCTTCTAATGCTCTAGCAAAGTGGGCTCTTGTAATAATCGTATTTGGATTGTTACCACGAATTTGTTCCATTGTTAATGGCATATGATATGCTTCTAGTTTTGTGCGCATTTCTTCATTTCTAGCTTCTCTAGCTTGTTTTAACTGTTCTAGTTTTGCAAGAAAGGGTTTCTTATCAATATCAATAAAATAGCCAAGCATATGGACTTCCTTTCCTTTGTATTGGCAAGAAAGTTCAATGCCCGGAATGACAGTAAGAGGTGTATGCTTAGCAGCAAGTAGTGCTTCTTTTACACCAGATACTGTATCATGGTCTGTAATAGCAATAGCACTTAGATTCGCTCGTAAAGCATTTTGTACAAGCATAGATGGAGTGTCTGTTCCATCAGAAGCAGTTGTATGTGTATGAAGATCAATATAACTCATGTTCTACCTCCAATTTCAATATATAGTATGATAGTAGTATATATCCTTATTTTTCTATTATAAAGATCTTAGCGTAATCATACAAGGTAGGAAAGAAAAAAGATAGAAATTTCTTGCAATTCTTTCATACATAAATTAGGATGAAAAGAGAAAAAAATAGAAGGAAGGAGAATCGTATGGGAGCAATTTTATTATCACCCATTTATATTTTAGTAAACGCCTATGTAGTATGGTGGCTATTACAATATTTAGGAGCTTGGCATCCTATGTTTCGCTCTTTTTTCATACAGAGTTTGCTTGTTCTTATTTATACGTTGCTTGCTACTACATTGCTCTCTTGTTTTGTGATTAAACAAGAACGATGGAAACGAAGATTAAAAATCATAAGTAACTATTGGATTGGAGTCTTTGTTTATACACTAATGACGATTATTGGATTCGATCTCATTCGAAGAATGATAAAAAGGTTCCATTTGTTACCAGAGTCTTGGTTTGAAACAAAAGTGTTCTTTTTGCTAGTTGGAGGAGTTATTATTGGAATTATTTGTATTTGTAGCTTGTATGGAATGAGTCATGCCAAAACAATTCTAGTAGATCATCGAGAAATCGTAATTAGAAAACAGTGTAAGCAATCAGAACTTACCATTGCTTTAACCGCAGATTGGCATTTAGGATATAGCATTGGTGAAAAGAAAATACATGAGATGGTTCAGCGAATGAATAAAGAACATGTCGATCTTATATGTATTGCAGGGGATCAATTTGATAATGATTATGATGCTATAAAACATCCAAAGAAAATAGCAGCTATTTTGCGAGGTATGAAAAGCAAGTATGGTGCTTATGCTGTATTTGGGAATCATGATATCAATGAGGCAATTTTAGCAGGGTTTACCTTTGATTCTAATTTGAATCGTGAAAAAAAAGAGGATCATCGATTTTATGAATTTTTACAGCAGTCCAATATTCGGTTGTTACAAGAAGAAGCCATTTGTATTGAGGACTCCTTTTATTTAATCGGGAGAGAAGATCCACAAAGAGCAAAAAAATTAGGCTTTCAGAGAAAGTCTCCAAAAGAGTTGGTAAAAGGACTTGATCAAACAAAACCAATCATTATGATGGATCATCAACCAAAAGAATTGGAAGAGTTAGAACAAGTAGGAGTGGATTTAGATTTATCTGGACATACCCATAATGGACAGTTATTTCCGGGAAATATCTTTACCTCGCTTTTTTGGAAAAATTCAGATGGAATTTTAAAGGTTGGGAAGATGCACTCTTGTGTCACTTCTGGAGTTGGAATTTGGGGACCAGATATGAGAGTTGGAACAGATAGTGAGATTATGATACTTCATATTAAATTTCAATCATAGCAAAGAAATGAGAATGACTCATATTTTCCAAAAGAGAAACATATAGATAAAAAGTAGATGGATAAATAGTATATTCCAAAAAGAGATCAGTACTATTTGGGAAAAGGAGGAATTCAAGTGACATTATCAAAAAAAATGACGGAATTATTTCGTGGGTTATTAGCATCTTATGTATTTACAGGAATCATCTTAGCACTACTTGCATTTTTGGTATACCAATTTGAGATGGGAGAAACGTTAGTCAATGCTGGAATTACAGCGACCTATGTAGTGGCGACTTTAATTGGAGGGATGTATGCTGGAAAGAGGATTCAAGAAAAGAAGTTTATATGGGGCATTATACTAGGGGCTCTTTATGTAGCTGTTATTTTAGGAGCATCCTTTCTTGTGAATCAGGAATTAGATTCTGTTTCTACCAATCTTATTACAACGTGTGTTCTTTGTCTATTAGGTGGAATGGCAGGTGGAATGTTAGGGTGAGAAAATACTTGAAAGATTGCTTAGATAATGGTATAATTAGTCAGATTACATCATATGGTAAGGAGGCGTAAAGATGAAACATATTAAATCTTTATCAACAAAATCTTTAAAAGATACTGTAAAAAAAGGCGGATGTGGCGAATGTCAAACATCTTGTCAGTCAGCTTGTAAAACATCATGTACAGTAGGAAATCAGAGCTGCGAAAACAAATAATTTGAAACATAACACACATTTTAATAGGGGCGGTTCAAAGATATTTTCTTTGGACAGCCTCTATTCCTCTGTTTAGAAAGGAGTTCATTATATGGTACATCAGTACAAAAATAATGGATATAACATTGTATTAGACGTTTGCAGTGGATCTGTTCATGTGGTAGATGATATGGTTTATGATATCATTGCTCTTTATGAAGATAATGATCAAGAGGCAATTATTGAAAAACTTCCACAATACGATCGCGCTGATATTATAGAAGCGTTAGAAGAAATTAAACAGCTTGTTGAAGCTGAGGTTTTATTCACCGAAGATAATTATAAAGAGTATATTATCGATTTTAAAAAGAGAAAGACAGTAGTAAAGGCTTTATGCTTACATATTGCTCATGATTGTAATTTGGCTTGTCGTTATTGTTTTGCAGAAGAAGGCGAATATCATGGTGAGCGCTGTATGATGAGTGCAGAAGTTGGGAAGAAAGCAATTGATTTCTTAATTGCAAATTCTGGAAATCGTAGAAACTTAGAAGTGGACTTCTTTGGTGGCGAACCTACAATGAATATGAAAGTTGTAAAAGAAATTGTAGCATATGGTCGTTCCTTAGAAGAAAAACATAATAAAAACTTCCGTTTTACACTTACAACCAATGGAATTCTTTTAAATGATGACATCATGGAATTTTGTAATAAAGAAATGGCAAATGTTGTGTTAAGCTGTGATGGAAGAAAAGAAGTGAATGATTATATGCGTCCATTCCCAGGAGGAAAAGGAAGTGCCTATGACATTAGTATGCCAAAATTTTTAAAATTTGCGCAAACACGTCACCAAGATAAATACTATATTCGTGGAACATTTACACATCATAACTTAGATTTTGCAAATGATGTTCTTCATTTTGCAGATCTTGGATTTAAACAAATTTCAGTAGAGCCAGTTGTTTCTCCTGATGATGATCCTTGGTCTATTAAAAAAGAAGACGTCCCAACTGTATTAGCAGAGTATGATCGTCTTGCAAAAGAAATGATCCAAAGAGAAAAAGAAGGAAGAGGTTTTAATTTCTTCCATTTTATGATTGATTTAACAGGTGGTCCTTGTGTTGCAAAACGTTTATCTGGTTGTGGATCAGGAACAGAATATTTAGCAGTAACACCACAAGGGGATCTTTATCCATGCCATCAATTTGTAGGAATTGATGAGTATTTATTAGGAAATGTATTTGAAGGCATTAAAGAAAAAGAGATTTGTGATGAGTTTAAACTTTGTAATGTATACGCAAAAGAAGAATGTAAAAACTGTTTTGCTAGATTTTATTGCAGTGGTGGATGTTCAGCAAACTCTTACAAATTCCATGAATCTATTTTACAGCCATATGAAATTGGTTGTGAACTTCAAAAGAAGAGAATTGAATGTGCCATTATGATAAAAGCTGCATTAGCAGATATGGAAGAAGAGGCATAGTTCGTAGAATATTTCGGAATGAAAATATAGATAGTATCGATCCGCAGAATGAAATAGGGGGAAAGTGAAGAAGCAGACTCTCTTTCTTTCTGCGGATTTTATATTGTATAAAAGATAGGAAAAAGTTATGGAATACGATCGTAAAAAAGAAAAGTGGGTTTTATCGAGTAAACGAGCAGATTTTTATAAAATTGGAGAACAATTTCAGATTGATCCTGTGATTGCAAGATTAATCCGAAATCGGGATATTATGACAGATGAGGACATCAAACAATATTTACATCCCTCTCTTTCTTATTTACATGAGCCAAATCAATTAAAACATATGCAAGAAGCAACGACATTTCTTATTCATAAAATTAAAAATAGAGATAAGATTCGTATTATTTCTGATTATGATGTAGATGGAATTATGTCAAATTATATTTTGCTAAAAGGTTTTCAAACGATTGGAGCCAATGTAGATTATGAGATACCGGATCGCATGAAAGATGGATATGGAATTAATGAGAGAATTGTATTAGAAGCCTATGAACAAGGTGTTGATACGATTGTTACTTGTGATAATGGAATTGCAGCCTATGAACAAATCGCTTATGCCAAGTCTTTTGGTTTACATGTTATTGTAACGGATCATCATGATGTACCTTATGAAGAAGAGGTGGATGGCAGTAGAATGTATAAAATACCACCTGCTGATTATGTCATTAATCCAAAACAGGCAGATTGTCCATATCCATTTCCTAAAATATGTGGAGCTACCGTTGCTTTTAAATTGATTCAAAGTTTATATAAAGCATTTGGAATCGAAGAGCGAATCAAAGAATTGATTGAATTTAGTGCCATTGCAACTGTTTGTGATGTGGTAGACTTACAAGGAGAAAATCGAATTTTAGTAAAAGAAGGATTAAAGCGATTGAATCAGACGAAAAATATTGGTCTTCAAGCTTTGATTCAGGCAAACCATTTGGAAGAAAAAACATTATCAGCTTATCATTTAGGATTTGTAATTGGACCTTGTTTAAATGCAAGTGGACGTCTTGATACAGCCAAACGAGGTCTACAGTTATTATTAGAAGAAGATAGACAAATTGCTAATCGAATGGCAAAAGAGGTAAAAGAGTTAAATGATGCGAGAAAAGATATGACAGAACAAGGAGTAAGAAAGGCGATTGAACAAGTGGAAACGACCAGTCTACTTCATGATAAAGTTCTTGTTATTTATTTACCAGATTGCCATGAGAGCTTAGCAGGTATTATTGCTGGAAGAGTAAGAGAAACATTTGCAAAACCAGTATTTGTTTTAACCAATGCAGAAGAAGGGTTAAAGGGTTCGGGACGTTCCATAGAAGCCTATTCCATGTATGAAGAACTAAGTAAATGTAAAACGCTATTGAGTAAGTTTGGAGGGCATCCAATGGCAGCAGGTTTATCTCTTCCAAAAGAAAATTTAGAAGCCTTTCGTAAAATGTTAAATCAGAATACAACATTAACGGATGAGGACTTAGTCGAAAAAGTAGTCATTGATGTGCCAATGCCAATTTGTTATATTAATGAGTCATTGGTTGAACAACTTGACTTATTAGAGCCTTTTGGAAAAGGAAATAATAAGCCACTTTTTGCACAAAAACAAGTGCATCTTCTTATGGCAAAGGTTCTTGGAAAAAATAGAAATGTATTGAAATTTTTGTTAGAAAGTGAAGATAAGCACCAGATAGAGGCTTTGTATTTTGGAAATATTGATGTTTTTATGGAAAAAATAAAAAGTAAATATGGGCAAAAACAGCTTGATTATTTGCTACAAGGCCGTAATAATAAGATTACAATGAATATGACATACTACCCTTCTATTAACGAGTTTGGTGGAAATAGAACATTACAAATATTCATACAGCATTATCAGTTTTGCTAAAAAGAGGAAAATCGATTAGGAGTTGCCAATCCTATCGTTTGTGTGTAGAATAAAATAGGATCAAGTAGGATGAGATAAGGTTAAGGAGGAAACGATGAGACAAAAAATTAAGTTAATCGCATTGGATTTAGATGGAACTTTATTAACCAATCAAAAAACGATAACAGAGCATACAAAAGAAGTTTTAAAGAAAGCGATGAAACAAGGAGTTATTGTTATGCCAGCAACTGGAAGAGGGATAGCTGCTATTCCAAAAGAAGTTGGAACAATAGAAGGAATTTCTTACGCTTTAACAGTAAATGGAGCAGCAGTTGTCGAATATCCATCAGGAACAGTTTTGTACTCCGATTATTTAGATTGTAAGACAGCGATTGATGCTTTGGAATATGGATTTACATTGGATGCACTTCCAGATGTTTATATGGGTGGTCATGCTTATTCCCAAAGAGAGCGTCTTCATAATATTGATCACTATATCGAAAGTATCACTCAAAAAGAAATGCTCTTAAAAAGTAGAATACCAGTAGATGATTTAAAGGCATTTATACAATCTCATCCAGATAAGATAGAAAAGATAAATATTGTTTTTCATGATTTGTCCCAGCGAGAAGTAGCATATGAATATTTGAAGAAAAACAAAAATTTAACCGTGACTTCTTCTATGGATAATAATCTTGAATTAAATAGTAAAACAGCAACAAAAGGAAATGCACTTGTCGCATTTGCCAAAACACTTGGAATTTCAAGAGAAGAAATTATGGTTTGTGGAGATAGCAATAATGATTTTGAAATGATCAAAATGGCAGGACTTGGAGTTGCTATGGGAAATGCTATTGATGAAATTAAAGAAATTGCAGATTTTGTTACGAAAACAAATGAAGAAGATGGAGTTGCTTATGCAGTAGAACAGTTCGTTCTAAAAGAAGAATAAGGAGAGAAAAAGATGTATCCATATACATTCGTACAGTGGATTTTATTTTTCTATTGTTATTGTTTTTTAGGGTGGTGTATTGAATCTAGCATTGTTTCTTTTAAGCAAAAAAGGCTTGTAAATCGTGGGTTTTTACATGGACCTATGCTTCCAATTTATGGAAGTGGTGCGATTATGGTTTTGATCTGTACAATTCCTGTGAAAGAACATGTATTACTTGTTTATTTCTTTGGAATGATAGGCGCAACTTTACTGGAATATATAACAGGTTATGCAATGGAAAAGATACTAAAGGTTCGTTACTGGGATTATAGTAATCGATTTATGAATTTGAATGGGCACATTTGTTTCGTAAGTTCTTTATTCTGGGGTGTACTTTCTATTTTTATGACATATGTTGTGCATGGAAATGTAGAAAAAATCATACTAGAAATTCCGAAAAATATAGCATTTGGAATCGTGGTAGTTATTACGATTGTATTTGGAGTTGATTTCTATGATTCTATAAAATCTGCTCTTGACCTTGCAAATCTATTAAAGCAAGTACAAAAGATGCGTTTAGAATTGGCAGTATTGGCTACCATATTGAAAGAAGACACAGTTGATAATTTAAAAGAAAAATCTGTTTTCTTATTAGAGAATATGAAAGAGCGTTCTTCAGAGATATTGGATACAATAAAAGAGAAGATACCAGAAGAATTTAATCATCAAGAAATTTTAGAGCAATTACAAACGATACAAGGAAAACGAGTAACAGAAATCGCAAAACGCATGAAAGCATTACAGAGCGAAAAGGCAGAGATGTTGAAACATATTGGAACAAAGGGAATCAACTTTTTACACAAATATCCAAGAGCCAATTCTATTTCTTTAAAAGGGACTTTTGAAGAAGTAAAAGTAACAATAGAAGAGAAATTAAAGGAAAAAAATAAACGACGAGAGGAAAAATAAAATGAAAAAAGTAGAAGATTATGTAAGAAGCATTGAGAATTTTCCAGAGGAGGGAATTATCTTTCGTGATATTACTACCGTTTTAAAGGATAAAGAAGGATTAAAATTAGCAATTGATAGTATGAGTGACTTGCTAAAAGACATAGAATTTGATTTAATTGCTGGAACAGAGTCAAGAGGATTTATTTTAGGTATGCCACTTGCTTATCAATTAGATAAGGGATTTATTCCAGTTAGAAAGAAAGGGAAATTTCCATGTGAAACAGTTTCGAAAGAATATGAATTAGAATATGGAGATAAATCTGTAATTGAAATTCATAAGGATGCAATTTTACCAGGACAAAAAGTTGTTCTTGTAGATGACTTAATTGCCACAGGTGGAACGATTGAAGCAGCAGCTCAGCTAGTAGAAGAACTAGGTGGAGAAGTTGTTAAAATCATCTTTTTAATGGAACTAGCAGGATTAAATGGAAGAGAAAAATTAAAAAAATATGATGTAGATTCGGTTATTATTTATGAAGGAAAATAAAAGGTAAGGTGGGAGGACATGAACTGTCAACATGAATGTTCCAATTGTAAAAAGAAGCAAAGAGATGAGAAAGAAACAAGAGATTTGATGAACCGTCTTAGTCGCATTGAAGGACAAGTAAGAGGAATTAAATCTATGGTTGGAGAAGATAGATACTGTGTCGATATTCTAACTCAAGTAAGTGCGATTCAATCTGCACTTAATAGCTTTAATAAAGTATTATTATCGAGTCATATTAAGACATGTGTTGTAGAAGAAATTCAATCTGGAAATGAAGAAGTAGTCGATGAGCTTTGTAAATTGATTCAAAAGTTAATGAAATAAATGTAATATGCAAAATGTATCTTGCTTATAAATTGCCAAAGTTGTAAAAAATATGCAAGGTACATTTTGTTTTAAAAATCGTTACTTTAGACGAAAGAACATCCATTTTGTATAAATATGTTAAAATTATGAAAACTTTTGAAAAAAAAGAAAAATTCGTTGACAAGTAGAACGATAATAATTACAATTATAGGAAGAAAAAATTATTCGATTAGGAGGTTTATAATGAGACATTTAATCGATCCAATGGATTTAAGTGTACAGGAAATTGATCATTTGTTAGAAGTGGCAGATGATATTATTGCTAACCCTGTAAAATACAGAGATGTATGCAAATACAAAAAACTTGCAACTTTATTTTTTGAACCAAGTACAAGAACTCGTTTAAGCTTTGAAGCAGCTATGATGGAATTAGGTGGTAACGTACTTGGTTTTTCTTCTGCCAATTCTTCTTCAGCAGCAAAAGGAGAGAGTGTAGCAGATACTATCCGCACAGTTGGTTGTTATGCAGATATTATTGCAATGAGACATCCAAAAGAAGGAGCTCCAACTGTTGCTGTTCAGTATGCAAATGTACCAATTATCAATGCTGGTGATGGTGGACATAATCATCCAACTCAGACATTAACAGATTTATTAACCATTCATAGAGAAAAAGGAAGACTTAATAATTTAACAGTTGGTTTTTGTGGTGACTTAAAGTTTGGACGTACTGTACATTCTTTGATCAAGGCGTTAACTCGTTATGAAAATATCACATTTATTATGATTTCTCCTGAGGAATTAGAAATTCCAGAATATATTAAGAAAGATGTATTTGAAAAAAATGGTATTCCATTCCGTCAAGTTCGTACGATGGAAGAAGTTATGCCAGAACTTGATGTTCTTTATATGACACGTGTTCAAAGAGAGCGTTTCTTTAATGAGGCAGACTATATTCGTTTAAAAGACACATATATTCTTGATATGGACAAACTTACAACTGCAAAGAAAGATCTTTCCATTCTTCATCCACTTCCTAGAGTGAATGAAATTTCTGTAAAAGTAGATGATGATCCACGTGCTTGCTATTTCCGTCAGGCACTAAACGGAAAATATATTAGAATGGCATTAATTATGGAATTGTTAGGAGTGAGTGCAGATGAAAATTGATAGCATTAGTAATGGAATTGTATTAGATCATATTAAAGCTGGAAATAGTATGGAAATTTATCATCATCTTGGCTTACAAGAGTTAGATTGTAGCATTGCTATTATTAAAAATGTAAAAAGTGAAAAAATGGGCAAAAAAGATATTATTAAAATTGATGATAGTTTTGATATTGATCTCGATGTATTAGGTTATATCGATCCAGATGTAACGGTTTGTGTGATTCGTGATGGGAAGATTGTAGAAAAGACAAAATTAGCGCTTCCAGAGAAAATTACGAATGTTGTGAAATGTAAAAATCCAAGATGTATCACATCCATTGAACAAGAAATCGATCATGTTTTTAAGTTAGTGGATAGAGAAAATAGAGTTTATCGCTGTGTTTACTGTGAAGCAGGCGTAAATGGAAAAGAATAAATAAAAAGAATAGATAGAAAAGAGAGTGATTATTTCCATGCGAAAAGAAATGGAATAATCGCTTTCTTTTTTTGTTTTGCTTGACATTGACACTTTCATACAGTAGAATAGTATCAATTTCAACTGGGAAATAAATGCAGTAATAAGGAATATTAGGTGGTATACGGATTGCAAAATTGCCCTAAGCATTCATATGCTTGGGGTGTTTTTTATATAACATATAACAAAAAATTCCTTTTATGAATTATTTGAATCAGTTAAAACTAAAAAATGGAGGGTACTATATGAAAATTACAGGAGCAAAACATTTTGTAAAAGCATTAAAATTTGAAGGGGTTGATACTATTTTTGTGTATCCGGGAGGATATGTCAATGATATCTTTGATGAAATAACACATCAAGATGATATGAAGTTGATTTTAGGGAGACATGAACAGGCGCTTGTTCATGCTGCCGATGGATATGCAAGAACAACAGGGAAACCAGGCGTTTGTATTGTAACAAGTGGTCCGGGTGCAACGAATATTGTGACAAGTTTAGCAACGGCATTTTATGATAGTGTGCCATTAGTTTGTTTTACGGGGCAAGTGCCAAGAGAGCAAATTGGAAATGATGCCTTTCAAGAAGTCGACATTGTAGGAATTACAAGAAGTGTCACGAAACACAGTGTTCTTGTAAAAGATAGAGATATGTTTCCAAGAATTTTAAAAGAGGCTTTTTATATTGCAACGACAGGAAGACCAGGACCAGTTGTGGTAGATTTACCAGCAGATGTCATGAAAGAAATAAGAGAAGAACATTTTCCAAAAAAGGTAGATATTCGCAGTTATAAACCAAATGTAAGTGTTCATATCGGGCAGTTAAAGAGAGCAGTTACAGAATTGAAGAAAGCACAACGACCTGTTTTTTTAATTGGTGGAGGTGTCATTCTTTCGAAAGCAGAAGAAATTTTACAAAAAGTAGTGGAAAAAACGAAAGTGCCAGTTATTACAACTATTATGGGAATGGGGGCATTACCAACGAAGCATGAACTTTATATTGGAAATGGAGGAATGCATGGATGTTATGCTGCTAATATGGTATTGGAAGAATGTGATCTTATTTTTGCCATTGGAGCTAGATTTAGTGATCGTACAACAGGAAGTGTCAGTAATTTTGCTCCAAATGCTAAGATTATACATATCGATATTGATACCGCATCTATTTCAAGAACAGTGACAGTGGATATTCCAATTGTAGCTGATGC
>JADIML010000210.1 GCA_017694765.1 Candidatus Scybalomonas excrementavium | reverse complement strand
TTGTCAAGCAATAAAGAGTTTTATAGATTCTAGAAAAAATTGTCCTCTTTTCTCTAAATTACGCTCTTATGGACAACATTCTGACGTAGTATCAGAAGAAGTTGATGAAGAAGAAGAGGCATTTGAACATGCTTTCGATGAAGATCCAGCAACTTCTCGTGAATATGTATCTTTGAATATCAATCCTCATAGAGAAGAGCTAATTACCGAACAGCAAACGGAAGAATAATATAATATGAAAAAACTGGGAGTAAATTTTCTAACATTACAATTTACTCCCAGTTTTTTGACTCTATCTTCTGCTCTATATCAATAATTGGTAAAATTTTTATCAAATGATTTTATACTTCTTATTTCGATACGTTTCTTCTAATTTTCAATCGTTGTAAGAAGTGCTTCTACCGTACCACATATTGTGTACTCTTGGCTATTTGCTTCTAGGAAAAAGCTATCTCCCTTTTTATAATGTAGAGTTTCATCTTGGCACTGAATGACGCCTTCTCCATCTAAAATTAAAATACTAAGAAAAGAATCTGTTCCAACAAATCCTCGGATTTCTTTTCTTGTTTTACCATCCAAACTAATTTTATCCACTGTGAAATAGTCACATTTTGCGATATGAGGATAACTATTTTTTCCTCGTAAAATCGGTGTACGCTCTGTAACTTCTACTGCTTTTTTAATATGTAACTCTCGTTTCTTTCCATCTTTTCCAACTCTTCCATAATCATAGACACGATAAGTTACATTGGAGTTTTGTTGAATTTCTGCAATGACAATATCTTTTCCAATGGCATGAATCGTACCAGCTTCAATAAAAAAGACATCGCCTTTTTGCACATAGACTTTATTTAAAACTTCTAATAATGTATCCTCTTCTATTCTTTTTTCAAACTCTTCTTTGGAAATTTCTTCTTTAAATCCATAATATAAATATGCCCCTTCTTTACAGTCCATAACATACCACATCTCTGTTTTTCCGTATTGGTTTTCATTTTTTAGTGCATATTCATTGTCTGGATGAACTTGAATCGATAAAGCATCATTAGCATCGATAAATTTAATAAGAATTGGAAAATCGTCAAATCGTTTCCCATTTTCCCCTAATATTTCTTTTCCTTTTTTCTCCATATATTCTGGTAATGTCATGCCTTTCTCACTACCATTGGCAATCATCGAAGAGCCATCTTTATGACAGGATAATTCCCAACTTTCTGCTAAGACTTCTCCGTCATAGGATTTATTATATTCTTCGACTAAGCGATGTCCTCCCCAAATATAATCTTTATATGCTGGTAATAATTTTAATAATGCCATATTTTTTCTCCTATTTCTTCATTGCTTCTATTATTATTTCTTTTTATTATTGTCTTATTTTTATTACATCTATAGGCGATTAGGAGAAAAATAGGACTGTTGCATTCTATTTTCTATGCAACAGCCCTATTTTAACAAGGCTACAATTATGCTGTCAACGCTGTAATTGCTTCTTTAATTGCTTCAATTAACGCAGTTGCCTGTTCCATGCTTTCGCCTTTTACACCGATATAAAATTTGATTTTTGGTTCTGTACCAGAAGGTCTTACACAACACCAAGCGTCTTTTTCTAATTTGAAGTATAATACATTTGATTTTGGTAATCCTGTTTCTCCTTCTGTTCCTTGTTCCATATTTTTTACAACAGATGTTTTATAATCCCTAAACTCTTCTACTTTAATAGCTCCAAGTTGTGTTGGTGTATGCTTTCGAATTTGTTCCATCATTTCTTGGATTTTCTTTGCTCCATCTTGTCCTTTTAATGTTACGGTTACTAAATCTTCTTTATAGTAACCATACGTTTCATAAAGGTTTCTCATTTGTTCACAAAGATCAATTCCTTTATCTTTATAGTAAGCTGCTGCTTCACAAAGAGCCATAACAGCTACGATAGCATCCTTATCTCTTGCATGTGTTCCAATTAAGCAACCATAGCTTTCTTCATATCCAAATAAAAATTCATGATCGTGATTTTGTTCAAACAACTTGATCTTTTCACCAATGTATTTAAATCCTGTTAATGTTTCCATTAATGTCATCTGATAAGCATCTGCAATTTTTTGTGACATTTTTCCAGATACAATTGTTGTGACAATAGCACCATTTTGTGGTAATATTCCTAATTCTTTCTTTCTAGCAAGCTGATACTCTAATAAAATCATTCCTGACATATTTCCTGTAAAACTCATATACTCGCCAGTTTTTGTATCCTTTGCATAAATTCCTAAACGATCGGCATCTGGGTCAGTAGCAAGTACAACATCTGCATCTACTTCTTTTGCAAGTTTTAACGCTAAAGTGAATGCTTTTTTATCTTCTGGATTTGGATAACCTACTGTTGAGAAGTTGCCATCTGGTAACTCTTGTTCTTTTACGACCCAAACATTTTCGAATCCAAGTTCTTTTAAAATTCTACGAACTGGAAGATTTCCTGTTCCATGAAGTGGTGTATACACAATTTTTAAATTTTTTGCCTGTTTCTTAATCACTTCTGGACTTAACACTAATTTTTTAAGTGCTTCCATATAGCGATCGTCCATTTCGGAACCAATGATTTCAAAAAGACCTTGTTGTTTTGCCTCTTCTTCGCTCATTGTTTTTACATCATTATAATCGGTTACATTCGAAACTTCTGTAATAATTTCTTCATCTTTTGGATATGTAACTTGTGCACCATCTTCCCAGTATACTTTGTAGCCATTATATTCTGGTGGATTATGACTTGCTGTCACAACAACCCCCGCTGTACATCCAAGTTCTCTTACTGCAAAAGAAAGTTCTGGTGTTGGACGTAAAGAAGAAAACAGATAGGCTTTGATCCCATTTGCTGCCATACAAAGTGCTGTTTCTTTTGCGAACTCCTCTGACATATTTCTAGAATCATATGCAATGGCAATTCCCTTTTTTTCTGCCTTTTGCTTTAAAATATAGTTTGCAAGACCTTGTGTAGCTTTTCTTACTGTATAAATGTTCATACGGTTTGTTCCTGCACCAATAATGCCTCGTAAGCCACCTGTCCCAAACTCTAATTCACGATAAAATCTTTCTTCGATTTCTTTTTCATCGTTGGCAATCGCCTTTAGTTCCTGCTTTGTTCCCTCATCAAAATAAGGTGAATTGCACCAAAATTCATATTGTTCTCTTGCTGTCATTGCAAATACTCCTTTCTCTCACCTAGTATTGAATTTTCCAAAAAAATCCAATACAGCTCTACCTCATGATTGGTTTCATTCCCTATTATAAATGGATTTTTCACAGATTGCCATGTTTATTCTTCATTTTTTCTAAAAATTTCTTTTTTTCCTATAGATTCTATACAAAAATTAAGGATAATAAATAAAAAGGAGCCTGATCTTCTTTCGTTGCTTCTATGATTTCGATTGTAATTTCATGCTTTTTCTTTTCTCCATGATGTAAAATTGGTTCTAAGAACAGACAATCTCCCCAATCTTCTTGAAAATTACTATCTAAAAGAATGGCTTCTTCCACCTTTCCATCTACAATAACCCTTGCAATAGGAGCTGGTTTTTGAATCGTCTTTCTATATTGAATGGCAAGACAAGAAGCCTCTAGTTCAAACTGAATGGAATCTCCTTCTTTTTTCCCAATCCAACCATTTTTAAAACAATCTAAATGCCCCTTTTTCTCCTTTGTATCTACTCGAAAACCATGTAGAGTGGGAAAGCTATTTCGAATGGTAAGTCTTTTTGCTCCCTCATATTGGTTGGCAGTAAATGGTTCTTTCATAGGAGAAAGAGGAATAAGTGGATCGGTGACATTTCCTTCTTTTACACGTTCTAAAAATGTTATAAGCTCATTGGCTACGAATTCATGCCCTTTATCATTTGGATGTAATCCGTCTGGTGTTACTTCTTCCCTTGTATAGATTCCGTCTTTTATTTGCTTATATAAGGTATCTTTCATAC
>JADIML010000209.1 GCA_017694765.1 Candidatus Scybalomonas excrementavium | reverse complement strand
TTCTTACTTTTTAAAAAATTGTCTTATAGTATATCCTCAAATTACCATTCGGTTTATCAAATACAACATGTGAAACAATAGAAGTAGCAGTATGGTTCTTTTGTTCGATAGAGAAAGTACATAAAATAATGTCATATAAAGAAAGGCTCTGACAGAAAATCGGAGCCTTTGTGTTGTTTATATGATATCCAAATCTAAGTCATAGAGTAACTTCCTTCCATCTTTTGAAGTACGAAGAAGTTGCTGTTTTTCTAGCTTTTTTAATATATTTCTCACAGTACTTTCACTATATTCACATATATGGCTAAGTTCTGCCACCGAAATACCTTTGAATCCATATAATGTATTTTGAATCAAAACTGTCATGATAGCGTATGTTGTCTGGTCTGTTGATAGACTTTGAATTTGTTGCATATAGTAAGAGAGTTTTTCGTTTTTATCCGTTAATCTATCGCATAAATTTGTAACAGCTTCCAATAGTATCTCTAAGAAGGAAAGGATAAAAGGGGTAATATCACCTTTGTTTTTTGGATCATTTACTGTTTGAAAAGCACGATAGTATTGTTTTATATTTTTTTTAATCGTATAAGATAAGTTGTAGCTTACAAGAGCATCCAATCCTTTTGCTAGTAAATAGCTGCTAATAAAGCGACTTGTGCGACCATTTCCATCATAAAATGGATGAATATATCCAAACATATAATGAAAAAATGAAACACCGATAAGTAGTGGAGTTTTGGAATCATTTAATGTTTTTAAGGATTCATCCATTAGGGCAATAATCTTTGTTTCGGGCATAACTCCATGATGGATACATTTCATATGCTCATCATATACCATGACACTGTTTTGTCTAAAATAGAGTCCATCAGGAACATTATCGTGATCTTCGGATATAACTTCTGGAAGAACAAGTTCGTCATAGATAGTTCGAATATCAGCACAAGTAGAAATCGAAAGGTCATCTATCGATAGCAAATCATATTTTTTTACAAGTCCAAAGAGACGTTGATTCAATGAATTTTCCATTTTTGCCTGTAAAATATCATTGATTTCTTTGCGAGTGCTATGAACACCTTCGATTTCGTTCGTAATTTTAATTTCATCAATTAAGCAACTAAGACGAAACTGCTCTAAAGCAATGGAAGGAAGACTGTACTTTAGCTGAATAAGCTCGGCATTTTTCTGGTAAATAGCAGAAGTGAGTAATAGCATTTCACTATTATATTGAAAAAAAGCTGGGTGTTCGGTAATAGAAAAATTAAGGCGAACAGAGCTTTCCGAGTGAAGACGATTCTGATAAATCTCTTCATAATGAGCTTTGTCTTTATAATATAATTTACTTAATGGAGTATAGTTCATGAAAATCCCTCCTTTAAAATTGAGTTTTTTCTATAAGATTTTAAATAAGGTATCGCTATTTGGTGTAATAAAATATTAAAGGCATTATACATCATTTTTTTATAAAAGGAAAGAGAAAAATGGATTAAACTTATTAAAATAAGGCTATTTTTAATAAGTTAATTTCATTTCTTTACTAATATCTCCAAAAAATATAAGGTTATACTAAAAACAAAACAAGTTGGTATCTATAAAGTTGATTTATAATATATTTTCAAACTATCATTTGGTTTATCAAATATAACATAAGAAATAATAGAAGTAGCAGCATGATTTTTTTGTTCGATGGAGAAAGCATCATTTTCTAGCACATCGCATAATGAGCGAAGTTGTTCTTGGAAAGGCACTTCTGGAGTTTTCTTCGTAGCACTTAGTAGAGATCTGCGTGTTTCTTCTAGTGAGGTTCTTTCTTTTTGCAAAATCATTTTATTTTCTTTATATTCTTCTAGTGTATCGATTCCTTCTCGGTATGCTTCTTTGATACGTTTTTCTTTTGTATCGAGTTCTTTTAATCTTGCTTGTATATAGTAGATTTCATCAGATTCAATGGAGTTCGTTTCTATCGTTTCAAATGCTAGGTCATTTAAATCCGATACATTCATATCTCGATACAAAATATCTAGGATACCTTTTTCTAATTTGCGAGAGGAGATGGCATGAGAAGTAAGACATTTTCCTTTCGCATATCCATAGCAATTAAAAGAGTAATGAGGAGTTTTAGTTCCATCTTTCTTTATTTTGTAATGGGTACTAATTGTAAGGGTTCGTCCACAGGCAGAGCATTTAGTGAGACCAGATGCCCAATGTTTATAAGTGGAAGCAGGACGAGTTTTCTTTGGCTGTCTTCGTGAAGCAATTATCTCTTGAGCTTGATTGAATAATTCTTCTGAAATAATAGCAGGGTGTGTTCCATCTGTGATAATCCATTCATCTTTGGGTTTAATTTGCGATGTCGCATTTTCTGTTCGATTCCAACGAATCTTTCCTATATAGGTTGGATTTTGTAAAATGTATTCAATACTCCGTCTTTCAAAATCTTTCCCTCTATTTGTTTTATATCCAAAAGAATTGAGATAACGAGCGATCGTATAGTAGGAGGCAGATTTATGGACAAATTTATGAAAGATGATACGAATGATTTTGGCTTCTTCTTCAACGATAACTGGTGGTTCTCCAGTTTTTTCAATTCGATAACCAAGAGGTGGGCGAGCTTGGTATCCACCACGCAAAGCTTTTTCTGTCATTCCACGAAATACCTCTCCAGAAAGGCGAGTAGAGTAGTATTCATCCATCCATTCTATAATTCTTTCGATAAGAGAGCCGAAAGGACCTTCCACTAGTGGTTCTGATACTGAAAGAACATCTATGTTACATTGTTTACGCAATAAGGATTTGTAAACAATGGATTCTTCTTGATTGCGAGCAAAACGGGAGAACTTCCAAACGAGAATTACATCAAATGGTTTTGGTTTTGATTTTGCAGTGGCAATCATTTTTAGAAATTCTGGACGTTTTTCAGCTTTACGGCCAGAAATACCATTTTCCATATAAATGTGTTCATTGGAAATGAGAATATTATTTTTCTTGGCATATTCTAATAAAAGACGTTTTTGGGCATCAGGAGAAAGCTCTTCTTGCTTATCTGTACTGACGCGAATATATAAAGCTCCAGAACGGAGTTGTTCATTTGAATTCATATTGTATCATCCTTTCCTTTGTTTCAGTTTATTTAAAAATAGGTACAAAAATAACACCTATACAAATAGTG
>JADIML010000208.1 GCA_017694765.1 Candidatus Scybalomonas excrementavium | reverse complement strand
TTCTGTATCTTTTTCACCAATTACAACTGTAATATTAATATCAGAGCTTGAAATCATACGAATATTAATTCCAACATCAAATAATGCCTCAAACATCTTTGCTGCAACTCCTGGATTAGACATCATTCCGGCTCCTACAATCGATACTTTGGCTACATCTTTTGATACATCTAAAGTATCATAATTTTGACTGAATGAACTTTCGATTGTTTCCACTGCTTCATCTACAACTGTCTCTGCTACTGTAAATACAATATCTTTATTATTGTCACGACCAACTGACTGTAAAATAATATCTACATTAATATTTTTCTTAGCAAGCATATTAAATACTTTAAATGCCACTCCTGGTTCATCCTTTACCCCAATTAAAGCAATTCTTGCTACATCTTTATCTTCAGCTACTCCGCTGACAAGCATTCTCTCCATTTTTGTTTCCTCCTTCACCATCGTTCCTTCAGATGTATTTAAGCTTGAACGTACAACTAATTGCACTCCATATTTTTTAGCAAGTTCTACTGAGCGATTGTGCAACACTCCTGCTCCAAGAGATGCTAATTCTAACATTTCGTTGTATGTGATTTCTTTCAACTTAAACGCATCTTTTACTATACGTGGATCGGCTGTATATACACCATCTACGTCTGTATAGATCTCACAGGCGTCTGCATGTAAAACGGCTGCTAATGCTACAGCTGTTGTATCAGAGCCCCCTCTACCTAATGTCGTATAATTATCATAACGATCAACACCTTGAAATCCTGTAACTAAAACAATTTTTCTTTGTTCTAATTCATGTTGAATTCTTTCTGTATCAATATCTTTTAATCGAGCGTTTCCATATCTATGATCCGTGTGCATTTTTACTTGAAACGCATTCAAAGATACGGCTGGAACTCCCATGGAAGCTATTGCCATAGCTGTTAGTGCAACGGATGTCTGTTCTCCTGTTGTTAATAGCATATCCATTTCTCTCTTTGGAGGCTTTGGATTAATCTCTTCAGCCATCGCTACTAATTCATCTGTCATCTTTCCCATAGCTGATAAGACAACAACAACATCGTTTCCTTTCTGGTACTCTTCCACACAACGTCTTGCTACATTGAAAATTCTTTCTTTGTCACCAACGGATGTACCACCAAATTTTTTAACAATTAGCATAATGTCCTCCTATGTTACTTCTTTTATTCAGAAAAAAGTTTCTCTATCAAACGGATTCCATTTGATATTACATTTCCTGAATCTGCCTGTACTTCATTATATGCGAGAAAGCTACCAATGGAACGCCTTGAATCATATAATAAATATGGTACGGGTAAATTTCCATGTACTTTTGTTCTTACGAAGGTATAGTGATCTGGTAAAATTAAAATCCTAATTTCTTCTTCACTTTTTTCCACTGCCTCAACAATTGGCTGAATGATCTTTTGATCAATCTGCTCAATGGCATGTATCTTTCCTTGTAAATCTCCTCGATGACTGGCTTCATCTGGTGCTTCTACATGAAGACAGACAAAATCATATGGAGCATATAAAAGTGCTTCTATTGCCCTTTTTGCTTTTTCTCCATAATTGGTGTCCACAGTTCCTGTGGCTCCTTGTACAGTTAGATTCGTCATTCCACTGCCATTTGCAATTCCCCTAAAAACAGCAACTGCAGAGATCATGGCGCCTCTTTTCTCGTATTTGGTAAAAAAATTTTCAAGTTGGAGTTCCTCTCCTCCTCCCCAAACCCAAATGGAGTTTGCTGGACGCTTTCCTTGTTTCCTTCTCTCCTCATTGATAGAACAATCATTTAATATCCGATAACTTTCTTCCATAAAAAGACGAAGTTTCTTTTCTTTTGGAAGATACGGTTCAATCGTTTTCTCTAAGATGTCATGTGGAGGAATTAATCCTTCAATTCCCATTTGTCTTCCTACGAGTAAATGACGATAACTGGTTTCAGTATAATACTGATATGCCATTCTGTCAAAAAGATTTTGCATATTTTTGATAATTTCTTTTGATTCTTTGGTAGAAATTTGTCCTGCCGTATGATCTAACATTCTTTTCTTCTCAAATGGCTCTTCCTCGGATAATGTCACAAGGTTCATTCGATAAGCATAATCCCCTTTTCCCAAACAAAAATTTTCCTGCTTTTGTGGAACAAGTCCAAGAAGTTCTATAGGCGCTCTTCCTGTATAATATTTCAGTGGATCGTATCCTAAAATTGTAAGCCCAGCCACATCGCTTCCCGCTTGCATACCAGATGGAACTGTCCGTACAAATCCAATTTCAGAACGTCTCGCTAGTCGATCAAGAGTTTTCGTACTAGCATAGCAAAGAGGTGTTTTTCCATGAAGTTCTAAAAGCCTTTCATCTGCCATTCCATCAGCAATAATCATCATATACTTCATTCTATTACCTACTATTCTCTTGCAAGAATTTTTAAATAATGAACACCTTGTGAGCCTTCGATTTCTTGTATCATTAAAGAAATATCACCGGTTGTCGGCAAAATATTAACGCTTAATGTCAAAAGAGCTACCCCATTTACTGGAATACTTTGGTGTATTGTAATAATATTAGCGTGATACTTTGCTATTAAATTTAAAACGATAGAACATAACCCTGGCTCATCATCTAACTCTACTACAAATGTAATAACTCTCCCCTTTGCATTTTCTTGGAGTTGAAAAATATCGTCTTTATATTTGTAATAAGAACTACGACTAATACCAACTTTTTCTGCTACTTCTTGAATCGTTAAGTTCTTATTGCTTTCTAATAATTTTTTTGCTTCTACAACTTTTAACAACACTTCTGGAACTGCCTTTTTCTTTACCAGAAAATACTTACTTTCATCCAACATTCTATAATCCCTTTCTTTTCTCTGTATTTGTTATATGAAGATGTTATTTTGAATGTACCTGACTTATTTTCATATTGTTCTAGCTGTTTTACTACTTTTTTATTCCTGTTCTTTTCGTTTTGTCGCTTCCCACTTTAAATATGCGTTCATAAATGGATCGAGATTTCCATCCATAACAGCAGAAACGTTGCTTGTTTCTTCTCCTGTTCTTAAATCTTTTACCATCGTATATGGTTGCATAACATAAGAGCGAATTTGACTTCCCCATCCATTATCAGATACTTCTCCACGAATTCCTGATAATTTTTCCATGTTTTCTTGTTCTTTCATCATATAAAGCTTTGCTTTTAACATTTGCATTGCTTTGTCTTTGTTTTGAAATTGGGAACGTTCATTTTGACATTGTACAACGATTCCTGTTGGCAAGTGGGTAATACGAATAGCAGAAGATGTTTTATTAACATGCTGTCCACCTGCTCCACTAGCACGATAGGTATCAATTCTTAAGTCTTCATCATTAATTTCGATTTCAATTTCTTGATTAATTTCTGGCATGACGTCACAAGATACAAAGGAGGTTTGACGTTTTCCAGCAGCATTAAATGGTGAAATTCGAACTAATCGATGTACACCTCGTTCTGATTTTAAATATCCATAGGCATTTTCTCCGTTGATCTGGATCGTCACTGTCTTAATTCCAGCTTCATCACCATCTAAATAATCTAACACTTCTGTTTGGTACCCTTTTGAATTTGCCCATCTTGTATACATACGAAATAACATACTTGCCCAATCACAAGATTCTGTACCTCCTGCTCCTGCGTGTAATGTTAAAATAGCATTGCAGTTATCATATTCCCCAGACAACAATGTTTTCACTCGAAGTTTTTCTAAATCTTGTATAAATTGTTTTACCATTTCTTCAATTTCTGGTATTAAAGATGGATCTTCTTCCTCGTATCCCATCTCAAGCATTGTGTCAATATCTTCTAACTGATTTGTCAGATTTTCATACTCTTCTACTGTGCTCTTTAACCCTTTTAATTCTTTCATCACTTGTTGAGAACGCTCAATGTTATCCCAAAAACCTTGTGATTCCATATCTGCTTCAAGCTCTTCGATTCTATCTTGTTTACGTTCTAGATCAAGGGAATGACCTACCTCTACTAACGGCTCTCTATATTGATTTAATGTATATTTAAATTGATCTAATTCAACCATGTCATATTTCCTCCTTTTATAACCTATCATTAGCATATCATGTTCCCCTATACCTATGCAATAATATTGATAAGGAAATTATGATATTCTGATTGAAAATGGTACGAAATCTCGGATAAACTGCACAAAAAACAGACACTTTTCCTTATACAATAAAAACTGAAAAGTGTCTGTTTCTTTATTCTCAAAAAGATAGAATGCCCTATCTTACTCTATTATTATTCTATGATTCACTTCTTCCACAACAATGTTTATATTTCTTACCAGAACCACATGGACAAAGATCGTTTCTTCCAATCTTTTCCACTCTTCTTTCTACTGGTTTCTTCTTAATTGAAGTATCTTTATTTGTTCCTGTCACTTTTGCAACTTCTTCACGTTCTACTTTTTGTTCTACATGAACATGAAGTAATGCCATTGTTGTTTCTTCACGGATTGCTTCTGCCATTTCATCAAACATCGCATATCCTGTGAATTTATATTCTACAAGAGGATCTCTTTGTCCATATGCTTGTAAACCAATTCCTTGACGAAGCTGATCCATATCATCAATATGATCCATCCATTTACGGTCAATCACACGAAGAAGAATAACACGTTCCACTTCTCTAAGATGTTCTGGTTCTGGGAACTCTGCTTCTTTTGCTTCATATAATTTGGTAGCTTCTTCTTTTAATTTCTGAATTAAATCCGCTTTTTTGAATTTTTTCTTTTCTTCTTCTGTTAATTCAATTTTTTCTAATGGAATTACTGCATGAAGTTCTTCATTTAAGCTAAATAAATCCCATTCTGCTGGACTTTGATCTTCTCCAATGATACGGTTTACATAATCTTCTACCGTATCTTGAATCATTTTATAGATAACACCACGCATATTTTCTCCATCTAATACACGACGACGTTCTCCATAAATAATTTCTCTTTGTTCATTATTCACTCTATCATACTCAAGAAGATTTTTACGAATTCCAAAGTTGTTTCCTTCGATTTTCTTCTGAGCTTTTTCAATAAAGTTTGTTAGCGTTTTATGCTGGATTTCTTCCCCTGCTGGAAGATTTAATGCTTTATACATACCCATAACTCTTTCAGAACCGAATAAGCGCATTAAATCATCTTCTAATGATAAGTAGAATTTTGATTCCCCTGGATCGCCTTGACGACCAGCACGTCCACGAAGCTGGTTATCAATACGTCTTGATTCATGACGTTCTGTACCAATGATTTTTAAACCACCAACTTCTGCAACGCCTTCTCCAAGTTTAATATCAGTACCACGACCTGCCATGTTAGTAGCAATCGTAACGGCTCCGTAAAGACCTGCATCTGCGATGATTTCCGCTTCTAACTCATGGAACTTCGCATTTAAAACCTTATGAGGAATACTACGTTTTTTGAGTCTTTCACTTACTTCTTCTGAAGATTCAATTGTAACAGTACCAACTAAGACAGGTTGTCCTTTTTCATGGGATGCTATAATATCATTAATAACAGCATCTAATTTCTCATTCTTTGTGCAATATACGGCATCATCATGATCCACACGAATCATTGGTTTATTCGTTGGAATTGCAATAACATCCATTCCATAAATTTCACGGAATTCTTGTTCTTCTGTCTGAGCAGTACCTGTCATACCTGCTTTTTTCGCATATTTATTAAAGAAGTTCTGGAATGTAATCGTTGCAAGAGTTTTACTTTCTCTTTTTACTTTTACATGTTCTTTCGCTTCAATTGCTTGATGAAGTCCATCAGAATAACGTCTACCAGGCATGATACGTCCTGTAAATTCATCAACGATTAATACTTCATCATCTTTTACAACATAATCTTTATCACGGAACATTAAGTTATGTGCTCTTAATGCTAAAATCATATTATGTTGAATTTCTAAGTTTTCTGGATCTGCAAGGTTTTCAATTTTAAAGAACTCTTCTACTTTCTGAATACCTTGAGCTGTTAAAACAACTTGTTTATCCTTCTCATTAACAAGGAAATCTCCATCTTCTTTGACATCTTCACCCATAATGGCATCAATTTTAGATAGTTCTCCTGTAGCAGTACCACGTTCTAATTTTCTTGCAAGGAAATCACACATTTTATAAAGTTCTGTTGATTTTCCACTTTGTCCAGAAATAATAAGTGGTGTTCTAGCTTCATCGATTAATACAGAGTCAACCTCATCCACAATCGCATAATGTAATTCTCTTTGTACGAGTTGTTCTTTGTAGATTACCATGTTATCTCTTAAGTAATCAAATCCTAACTCATTATTTGTAATATAAGTAATATCACAATCATAAGCTGCTTTTCTCTGTTCTGGTTCAGAGCTATTTAAAATAACACCTACACTAAGACCAAGGAAGTTGTGAATTTGTCCCATTATCTCAGCATCACGGTTTGCTAAGTAATCATTTACTGTTACAACATGAACCCCTTTTCCTTCTAAAGCATTTAAGTAAGCTGGAAGTGTAGATACTAATGTCTTACCTTCCCCCGTTTTCATTTCTGCAATACGTCCTTGGTGAAGAATAATACCACCAATTAACTGAACACGATAATGTTTCATACCAAGTGTTCTTACTGCCGCTTCTCTTACAACTGCAAATGCTTCTGGTAAAAGAGAATCTAATGTCTCACCATCTGCAAGACGTTTTTTAAATTCATCTGTTTTGCTTCTAAGTTCCTCATCGCTTAATGCCTGCATTTTTTCATCTAATGCTTCAATTTTTTCAACTAAAGGCATAATACGTTTTACTTCTTTTTCGCTATGGGAACCAAAAATTTTCTCTAAAATATTCATTTATCTTTCACTCCTGTGATTCGCTCGGAATATTGTCAAATTATATTGTAACATTGAATTTACTCATAAGCAATGAATTTCTAAATTCTTAACAAAATGTCCATATATGAACAACACTTATTTTTACTTTTCATTTTCATGAAAAATTCTATATGTACACAACATAACGATCTACTAATAAGAAAATATACATGATTATGCTATAATTTTCAAGACATTTCAACGGAAAAATATGTAAAAAAATGCTACAAGGCTTATACCTTATAGCATTTTTTATATTATATATTTTTTATCTCATAAAATAACTTGTTATATCACCATTATTAACATATCAATTATAGATAATACTGCTCTTCTAATATTCAGGTTCAATTAAACCGTATGTATGACCTTTTCTCTTATATACGACATTCACTTCATTGGTATCTACATTACGGAATACATAGAAATCATGTCCTAACATTTCCATCTGTAAGCAAGCTTCCTCTGCATCCATTGGTTTAATTGCAAAACGTTTGCTTCTAAAAATTTTGATTTCTTCATCATCTGTACTTTCTTCTAAGAAAGTTGGTTGAAAGAAACCACCAGCCTGTTTCTTTTGGATCAATTTATTTTTATATTTACGAACTTGACGTTCAATGATATCGACAACTAAATCAATAGATACGTACATATCATCACTGCTCTGTTCAGCACGAATTATACTTCCTTTCATTGGAATTGTCACTTCAATCTTCTGTCTATCTTTTTCCACACCGAATGTAACATGAACATCTGTATCTTCTGTGAAGTACTTAGATAATCTATCTAACTTCTTCTCAATCGCTTCCTTTAATCCTTCTGTTACTTCAATGTTTTTTCCAATCATAATATAACGCATAATGGATTCAACTCCTTTTTGTCTTATTATCCTACGGATAACCGAGGATGGACACAGTGAAGAAATATGTCTATATCTCCTACTGTTATGACATTATTATAACACAATTATTATTTTTTTCAATCTTTTTCTGTAATTTTTATTTTATTTTTCAAAATTCTTTTTTTCTTCTTATTTCTAATCATTTCACTGACTATTTATCATTTCTATCATCATTATTTGAAATTATTTTTGTCAATAGTATTTCTCTATCTTATTCATATTTATTATTTCTATACAAAACGTTCGTTCTTGTTTTAGACTTTTCTTTCCTACATTGTGTATACATAGGTTTGTGGATAATGTGGATAATTTTGTGTATAACTTTATTTATAGGGTTTTAACTGTTGATATTGTGTGGACATCCTGTCTCTTATACACATCTGACGCTGCCGACGAGTAAGGCATGTGTAGATCTAGGTGGTCGCC
>JADIML010000207.1 GCA_017694765.1 Candidatus Scybalomonas excrementavium | reverse complement strand
CTTGTAGCCAATGTAGATTGTTTAAAAAATCATGCTGTTCGTATTCTTCCTCTAAAAGGAGAAGATTTATATCACACAATCTATGTGGCACATCGAAAAAATTATTATCACATTCCTTCTATTGAACATTTTATTCAATTTATTCAAGCAACCAAAAACTCCATTCCTTCTTGATTATGAGGATACGGGAATATGTATTGAGCAAAAGAAAAAACCACCCTGTTATGTAATATTTGTAATGTTTCGGGGTGGTTTTTCTATGTTATATCTGTTCCATATATTCCCTCAAATATTTATACGGAAATGGTATAACTGTATACTGCTTATTTCTCACAAAATCTACTGCCATTAGTGGAAGTAATTCTTCATATTCTATTTTTTCTCCTAAAGAAACTACTTTTCTTATACAACAAGCATTTGGATAAGAAGTTTTTTTACTTTTTGCTCCAACATAGTAAGTAAAGGAATGACCATCTACATAGTCATTTTCATCATACCGAAATTTTATATTCAATAAATTACTAATCTGATAAATTGCCTCAAATTCATTTTTACGTAATTCTCCATCAATCCATAAATTATATTTCTCATGAAGATATCGGTTCAATTTCGCTGAAGCTTTCGTTCTCATATTTAGGAATTTTTTCACTTGTGTCTTCGTTAAATATTCATCTGCATCTTTAAAATTTTTCTTCCAGTCAATAATATATTCTTCGTATTCTGGATATTCTACTTCAAATTCACGAATGGCTTTTAGTATTATTTCTTTTGAAACCTGTCCTTTTTCACTTGTCTCCTTTAAAGTATCTCTTAATTCCTCTACATCTGGCAAAGTTTTTTCTTTTGTCAATATAATCGCATGAATATTATCAATACTAGAATATATTAATCCATCAATACTATTTTTTGACCTATACTGTTTATCCTTTATATTATCATATTCAAAACATATCTTTTCTTCTTCTTCCCCAAGATCATCTGCATCACAAAAAGTATCAAATTCCATTTTCCCCTCTCGATCGATTTTAAGACGATAATAATTATAGATTTGTTTCTTTTCAATTTTTTTATTACTGTTAGTTTCGGTTTCTATTGCTTTGACCTTTTTTCTAATAATAAAACTCCATTCTTTCCCTGAATCTAGTCTCTTCCAATCATAAATTGAAATAAATTTATCTCTTACATCACCTTTTAAAATTAACTCCTGTACTATCTTTCTGATAGCTGGTACATACTCTTTCTCTTTTTTAAAAACTTTAGATTCCTCTGTTACATGTTGCACAATATACCCTTTCTTCTTTTCTTCATGAGGATCAATAATTTCATTATTTTCATAATATTCTTTATCATGAATAATTCTAATATTGTATGTATCTTTTGATAATTCTCCTACAACTGCCTCCACACCATAAGCTCTCTTTAATTCCTTTTGAAGTAACTTTATGATTTCCTTTGATCTTTCTGTATCGTTTTCATCTACTATGACGACTCCTCTTTTTCTTAAAAATTCACCATATTCTTTTTCTGATATCCCTTTCTTTTCTAACTTTGAAATTTCATATGCCTGTGCATCTTCTCGCTCTTCAAATTCTATTATCATATATTTAGATAGTTTTTCTTTCACATCTTGTAAAAATTGACCTAGAATTCCCATTTTACTCTTTTTAAATTTCTCATAATCTTTTATATCAAAATTATTCACTGTAAAATGGTTATGCGGAAGAGAACCTTCAACATAAGTAGTTTTTACTTCATCTATCTTCAATTTTTTTCGAAATTCACCGGTTTTTGGATCAATAATATATAACCGTCCCCATTTATCATAATTGTATTTTTTAAAAGTTTTATGTTCTAAGTTAAGATACATTCCTGGATCAATTACAACTTCTAAAAAGCGTATAAAAGTAATTTCTTTCGTTTTCTTATCTCTACTTATCCATGAAGGATCATGATAAAAAAGTTTTCCAGTTAGATTATGATATGTAAAAGATTCATGTCTTGGTATTCTCATTGAATTAATTAGGAGCTGTGCTAACAGTCTGTTTTCATAATAGAATGTATTAACACACTGCTCTTGATCCATAACATCTATTTTTTGGATTCTTACGTCTTTATATTCTTTCATAATACTTTCTTTAAACTGTCGTTCTGTCACACTACCTTTTCGAAATAGTACAAGTGCCGTTGTACCGAATGTATACTGAACTGCTGCTGCCTTAAATTCATAAAGAGCAGAATCCAAAATATTATTTTTGTAATAATCTTTATTTTCTTTTACAACTTTAAAAATATCAAAATCATCATCAATATTTTTCATATTATAATTCACTTTTATTTTATTCGTTAACATCTTTCAAAATCCTCCCTCCGAATCATATGTAAACATTCATAGTTGACTGTCCCATCATCCTTTATAAGCATCGGTATCTCTATAAGACGTTGATCAATACTATTACCTGGCTTATATTCTCTATTTGCAATAATATTAATAATATAAACTCGTTTCGCTCCAATTGCTTCCATCTTTCTCAATATATCTTTTCTGATCTCATCTTTATCCTGTACATATGAAAACTTCCAATTTTTAAAATCCACATATACATCCTCTGATAAACGAAAATCAAAATACTCAAAATATTCTGGTTCAGTAATTGGTTGTAGTTCAATTCCTAACTCCTGCTGTAAAATAAATTTTCCTGCAACCTCTCCCAATGCCCCTTTGTAAATATTATGAAATAAGACTGGACTCATCAAATATTCATTCATCTTAAATTCTAGTGCATATCCATTTTCTTTAAAATATTCTTCCATACCCCTATATTTTAATATTCTTGAAAGTCCAGATTCTTCTTCACTCATTTCATAAATTGCTACTTCATTGGAATCACTTTTAATTTTTGCTCTATGACTATTTCTAAATGCTACTTTATCATTTCCAAAATCTATAGTGATATCTTTGAAATCCGAATATTGTGAATAAAGATATTGATTTTGACTCTTCCCACTTGTAATATAATATTTTTGCAAATACTCATTTCTCTCTCGTTCTTCCTTACTAACTGTAGGATATTTTAAAACTAATATTCTTAATCTCTCCCATGAAGTCATACTTTCGAAAGTCCAATCTTTTGAAAGTATTGTTCGTATTTTCCAAAATGCTTCTGAAGAAATTTTTTCTGCTCTATTTAATAAAATATTTTCATCCGGTAAATAAATCTTTCCTAATTGTTTTCTCATAGAAACAATCTTTTTCATTTCTGGAGGCAAAATACGTTTCTCTAATTCTCCTATATATAACTTATCAAGCAATTCTGATTCTATAAAAAGATAGATATTGGGATTTTTCATAAAAGTTCTACACATACGTCCAACCG
>JADIML010000206.1 GCA_017694765.1 Candidatus Scybalomonas excrementavium | reverse complement strand
GTATTTGTGTGCTTATACTCGCCATGCTACCTCCTTTATTTTTTACGTTTTGCTTTGTTTGCTTCTTCTTTTTCTTTTTCTATTCGTACATTAATAGAAGCAATAACAAACGCTTTTTCTTCTTCGGATAGATTTACAAAAACAGAAGGGAGAATATGAAGTTTCTGCAACGCATAGTGTGCATAATTCGCTTCTGCATCTCCCTCCTTAATTAGTTTTTTGCTTCTTCTACTTTTTCTTCCATGCTAGTATCAAAACCACAGTATTCTTGTACAAAAGTAGCAAAATCTTGATATTCGCTTGGATTGTCTACCATTTCTTTCAATAATTCCTCTGGTGTCATTACTCCGTAAGAATCTTGCAATTCTTTATCATATAAATTAGGTTCTACCACACTAGCTACAATCATTTTTGCAACGTATTTAGAAGAATTAAATTTATTTCTATATACATTTGGCTTGCCTTTTACTGGAACTTCAATCGTGCAATCTTCTCTAATTTCATCGTTTTCTTTTGTGGTAAGTGCTCTAATTGTCCATAATAATGGGTTGCCATTTTCATCAGTTAATGACTTTGTAGCTGGATATGTGGTGTTTTCCTTTACCTTTTTGTGTTGTTTTAAAAATCTTTTTAATGACATATTTTTACCTCTTTTCTCTATTTATTATAAAAGGAACGGTGATTTACACCATTCCCTTTAACAACATAAATCCTTCTGGAATCTTGAAATCTTCAAATGTAAAGTCCATATCTTCATCAAGATATTCTCCATCAGCGTCAAACTTTGCCAATACTCCACCATCAATATTACAGCCAATAAGTACAACTGTTTGTCTGCCTGCATCAGATGTTGGATCATCATTTGTTATTTGCATATCAAAGTAGACATCTTCTCCAGTATCTTTATATTTCAACATCATTTCCCTGAAGATAGATGTGTTGTAATGGAACGTAGCTGAACCAGTCCCTTTCCAACCAGTAGACTTGTTACCTGTACCAGTTTTTCCTAAGATTGGCACTTCTGTTTTTGTTCGTTCAAAGTTTGCTTCTAGATTAATTGCTTGCATAAAGTTATAGCGATTATTACCAATAGTAATAAAACACTCTGCAAGTTTCGCTGAAATTGCATCTTTACTGTTCATTTTAATATTTGCCATATTTCCTCCTAACCGACTGTTACAGTCATATATAATTTTGCCATTGTGTTTGTTACTGTAATTGCATCTGTAACTACAACAGATTTCTTTGTATCACCCTGTTCAACAGTTACGTCCTCATCTGTAAAATCTTCAATCGCTCTCATATCTTGTAATTCTTGATGATGCTTTACAATGTCAGCCCATAGGCTCATGCGACCTGATGCATCATTTGGAATTGTTCCTAGATACTTTGTATTAAACAGTGTTGCAATATCCGTAGCAATTTGGTCAATTACCCTTACTGTTTGATTATCCTTGAATATTTCTCCTTTTTCCTCTGTGATAGTCACTAAAGTATTAATATCTTCAAGAACTCTTACATCATCACCAACTTTGTGTAGCATGAATTTCCCATTTTGTATTGCTTCTTCTAATTGTGTTTGTGTGTAGTCTGTATTTACTGTATATTCTCCATCGTAAATACTATTTAAGCATGACTTATTTACTGCACAACCGGCAATTAATCCAGTTACCCAATATACAAGCCCATATTCTTCTTGTGTATTTAATAAATTATTTTCCACAGATACAACACCTTCATAATCGGTATTTTCTGCACGATATGCAACTGTCTGGAATTTTACACCCATTGCATCTCTCATACGCTTTGTAAATGCAACAAATAGATTAATAATGTCTTGTTCGTCTGTATTGCAACATAGTGCATTAAAACTATATGGCTCAATCTTTTCTAAGAACTTCTTATAGTTTTCTCCTGTTTTTCCTGTTCCATTTCCACCACCAGTTAAAGGAGTATTCGGTGTTTGCGTTAGTTGTGCCTCTGCCTTAAATGTAACAAAATCATTTGCTACTAATTCTGATGCATTTGTTACTGTCTGTGTATCAACTACTTCATTATCAATCATTGTCTTTACATCAAACTTACTTGAATTATCAATATTAGTTTGAATTGCAATAGAAATCTTGTTTCCTCGTGTTCCACCATATACTGCTGTTGCATATGTATTTGTAGCCTTTGTAGTGCCACTATTCAAACGGTATGCATAAATCTTTGTTGCATTTCTAAAGACTTCACGAAAAGCCATATTGTTTTTATGGGTGTAGGAATAACCAAGCATCTTTAATGCTTCTTTTTGAAACTTTTCTTGTGTAATTTCAATTACTTCTCCTTCTTTGCCCCAATCGGACACAAAAGGCATTGCAACTATTCCTCTATCGGATAAATTTGCTGTTGCTCTTTTTGCAGATACAAAGTTCATATAAGAACCTGGTAACACTTTATTTTGTGTCACAAATGTACCACCACCTAATGCCATTTATTTCACCTTACCTTTCATAAATTGTTTTAAAATAGTTTCAACTTCTGTTTTTGTATATTCCTTATCTTCTTTTAGTACAGCTTGCAATACTTCTTTGTAGTCCTTATAGGAGTTAGAGGTTACAAACTGCTCTTTGGTATAAACTGTTTCTGTTTGCTCTTTTACTTCTTTTTTCATGCATCCTCCTTATTTGTTGTTTTTACTTCTAAAGAATCCATTGTGTCTTGCTCTACTTCTTTGTAGGAAAACACATTGTAATCTACGAAGAAATGCAACATTCCATCCACTATCTCAGTTCTTAAATTTCTACCTCTAATAGGTCCTATGGATGTGTTTAATATCTCAAGAATATCAAAAAGTTGTTCGGCTACTTGAATACATTCCTCGTTTTTATTACCTTTCGGCATATAATGTATGCAAAATGTATTCTTACTAAAATAACGTCTGCCTAAGAACTGCTCCTTGCTTGGGGATATTGTGGTAATAAAAAAACAAGGCTCTTTTAGTCCTTGCTCAATGGATTCTGTATATATATCATAATCATAGCCAAAAGCATCATTTATGGCAATGCTAATGCTATTGATAATATCTTGTATCACTTTAATCCCTCTTTTAACATTTTTTCTATTTTCTTCTCTAGGATACGTGGTGCATCTCTTTGTAATTCTTGTTCAGAAATAGTTAGCATAAAGCGACCTTCAACCCAACCCTTTTTTAATCGTTTTCCTATTGCTGATACATATCTACCTGGCTTTTGTCTATGACCATACTCCACATAGGACGCATATTTCGTATCATTGAACACCTCCACCTGGTAAGTATCTCCTACTTTTGTTATTTCGCTTGTTGACCATCCTTTACGCAATGTACCACCTTGTTTATCTGACATAACAAGAAATTTATTTTCTCCATCGTCTTCTAAATCATAGGTATCAGAGTAATCTCCTACTGGTGTTCGTTTAATTACTTTTGCTAGTAACCTTGCTGCTAATTCCTTTGCACAAGCTTCTAAAAATTCATTATTATCTTTTTGCATCCGTTCTAGTTTCTTTTGAAACTCTCTTAATTGTCTTATATCTACATTTTTGCCCATTATGTCCACTCCTTAAATAATTCTAGTGAAATTTCCTGATGAGTGAAAAACACGTTTGCTTCTCCGGAGTTTTTATAAATAAACTCTTTATCGTTATGATTTACAATGATTTTAGAGCCTGCTTTGATATCAACATTATTAGATAATATTAGTTTAACAACTTGTGTTACAGTGGTTGCAATTTCGCTAGTATTTGCATTTTTTACACTGCTAAAAGATAACTTACAAGGCTGATTCTCAAAAACAGTTACCTCTTGTTTCTTTGTTATCTTAGTAATTGGGTCTTTAGTACTTTGATATTCTATTATAGTACAAGTATCTTCATACATCATTTCTATCATTGCTTTATGCTGTTGTCTTGCATTTTTTACTATATCTAGCATCACCACACCAACTTCCTATATCGGTTTAGTTGAGGAATATAATTTTTTAATACTGTATTTTTAAAATTATCATCCACAGACTGCTTAAAAGATGTAGAAGTATCTCCAATGCTAATAGAAGAAATAGAACCTTGAGCCGATTCTTCCTGTCCAAGGTTCTCATTGCGATATATGTCTATTGCCATTCGATAGGCAGTATTTAAAAGTCCTACTGGTACCTCTTTAATGTTGCAATAGTTTATTATCGTTTCTTCTACATCGAAAATAATAAAGGCTAAAGCAATATCTTTAGAAATATCCTCTTCTGTAATACCTAAATATTTCTTTAATGTTTTCAGTTCCATGAAATCACCTATTCTTCCATTTCTGCTTCTTGAATTTTCTTCAAGATACCCTTTATTGTATTAGAATTGCCAATTTCAATTCCTTTTTCAAATGCATATGCCTTTAATTCTTCTAAGTCCATTTCATCAAGAGGTTTTCCTTCTACTTCTTGTTCTATCTCTATTTTTCTCTTAGCAATCTCACGTCTCATTCTTTGAAATGCTGTTGCACTCATACAACCACCCTTTCTTATAATTTATGTACGAATTTAACCATACGAATTGCTTTATCTTCATATACTCTTTGCCAGTTTGTACCAGTTGCAAGTTCTTCATTTGTTGGTGATGAACCAGCGGAAGTTCCAACCCACTTTACTCCTCTTGGATGTAAAATATAATGTTTACGATTGATTAAAATATCATCTCCTGCAAGAGAGTCTCTATCTGTTTCTGTTGGTACTGGTGCAGCACCATTTCCAAGACCAATTGCTCCTTGTCCAAATAGGTATGTTGTATATGCTCCATCAGAAACAGGACAAGAATCATCAATAATAACTCTTTTTTCCATAAATAATGAAATAGGTCTATTGTTAGAATCTAATTCCGTTTGAATTAAGTTATTCTTTCTTAACTGTGTTTCTGTTGCAGAGTGCATAATCACACCTGTTAATTTGTCTTTTGCATCTCCCATTAACTGTAATGCATCTAAAAATGTTTCACCATTAATCTTGGCTGATTCCCCTGAAAGACTTGCTATATTTAACACTTTATTTGTCATATCAGTTCCAGCAAATACACCATCTAATAATTTAATTGCGGTTGCTTGCATACGTCTTGCCCAATATTCTGCTACCAAATCACCAATTGCTGCCATTGGGTCAGACCCTGACAATGCTTTTGCTAAATCATTTGCAGACCATGCTTTTCCACGCATTAACAATACAGCAATATCTTGTCCTGCTGTAATTTTTCCTGGTGTTAATGCTTCACTATCTGATAGAATTTCATCTTCTCCATTCAAATCTTCCCAATATGGCATATTAATAGTTGTTCCTCCAGAAGTAGCTAATCTATCTAGCTCTGGATTATTTGAAATAATACCGCTATTATAGAGTGCGGATAACTCCATTGTTCTTTGTACTACATAAGGATTAAATACCTCTGGTACAATTACATCACTAATTTTTGTCTTAGCCATTTTTTTCACCTTTTACCTTTCTTAAATTGTTATTCCTGCTGCACTAGCTAATTCTCTAGCTTTTGCTGGATTTTCTCTTATAATTTTTCCTTGCTCTGTTAAATTAAAATTCTCTTTGCTCCACGGATTTTGCATTGGTGGCTCTCCTCCACCATGTGGATTATAATTGGTGTTCTGATTAAATAAATGAGATAATGTTTTATCTTCCTTATATGGCTTAATGGTTTCTTCTACTCCAATTGGCTTATTATCCTTGTCGAAGTTAAATTTTTCAATACCACCATGCTTATAAATCAGATAGTCAGTATCTACAACACCAGCTTTTGCTAGCTGTTCTTTTAGAGCATTTGTTTTTTCACCAATAATTGCTTCATCCTTTAATCTACCAATTTCTTTTTGATATTCCTCTATCTTCGTCTTTAGTGCATCTACATCACCATTTGTCTTTTTTAACTCTAAAATGGTATCATTTGCTGTCTGTAACTGCTTTTCTGCATCCTCTTTCTGCCCCTTTAATTTTGTATAGCGCTCGTCAGCATTCTCTAAAGAGGTAATATAAATCTTATTGTCAGTCATACTTTTTTTAATTGTTGCAACCTGTTCGTCTGACAGTCCTTGTTGTTTTAAAATTTCTTCTAATTGCATAATACTTTTCCTTTCTTACGCTTTTTACGGGGTTGCATCCCTAGAATTATGTCCAATAGTTTTACGTCATATTGTGGACGAATTTTGACAATAAAAAAGCACCTAGTTTCCTAGATGCTAATCTATTTTATATTTTATAAACTCATTGCATGGTCCCATTGCTCTTTTCTTAATAGCGAGTATTCTCTATCAATTTCTTTTATTCTTTCTGGTGCATCATAAGATACATGACATCCATCTTTATCATCTACTAAATATGGTTCAATCTCTTCCCACATTTTTCTCATTTCTTCCGTCATTGCTAACCTCATAATTACCCTCCTAATATCTCTTTTACTCTATATTCTGTAAAAATTTCGTCATAAGCATTATATTTCTTGCTATCATAAGCATATGTACTTATCCCATTTATATTATACCCCCTCTTTACTAATATATCAACTTGTTTCTTATGCTTTTTTCTTAATATATTAATATACGTACTATTATTTTTAATTGCTCCATATTGTTGTCTGTATTGGGTAGCATCTTTCCAGTGTAGTAACTCATGTACATATGTACTTAATTTATTATCAGGGCAAGCACAGTCTTTTTGAAGTTCTAATAACTTATCTTTATCTGTAATTGCATCATTAATATATATCACATTCAATACTGGATTATAGGAGGCTAAAGCATTTGTCTGCATTTCCACGGCACTAATAATGGCAATATTCGGTTTTTCTTTTCCTGCTTTAATTTTCTTTAAAGATTTAGTAATATTACTATCTATTTCATGAAGTTGCTTTCGCTTTAATTTAACTTCTTTAGATATGTAAATATTATTTATCGTGTTTTTAGAATAATACATTGTTATATCCTTACTTCCTCGTTTTTCGTGTTTTGGATTGTTTGTATCTAGTTCAATCGGTTTATAATTTTGTACTGGCTCAACCTTATTTAACACATACTTTCCATACCACTCTTTATAACTCATATTTGCAGGTACATAGGAAACCTCTCCATCTTCTCCACGTGCTGCTCGCTTATCATTCAATGTAAACTCGTCGTCGAAATATGGACATGTAGTTGTTCTACAATTTACATGAAATGGTGGAGCTGTACTTCCAACTTGATAATCTTTCATATCAAATACTTTTCCATCCAATTCCCTACAAGTTTCGCTTGTATGACTATCTAACGTAGCTACAATCTCATACTGTTCTACATCCAAATCTTTAAAGCACTCTTTTTGTGCCGCTGACGCAATAAATGCCGACTCTGTCATTACAAGACGGCCAGCATTTACTTTTGATGTATTCATAACTTTTGCAATCTGATTAATTGCCTTTTGTGGATCTTCCCCACGGATAATGGAATGGGTAAGATTGATATTTAATGTGTTAATTAACTTTTCTTTATTACTCCATATTCTTTGTGAAAAATTTTTACTATCCGATGCCCAAGGAAACTTAATCAATTCATTGATTTTTCTTTTATCAATGATTGCCATACTACTACCTACTTGAAATCCTTTTTGCACTTCATAAGCAGTTTTATAGTATGTATCTTTATAAATTCTTTCCAATGTTTCGGAAAGGTTATCCTCTAAATTCCCATAGACTACTTCTAATTGGTTCTGTAATTGTATCTTAATTGCTTCCAATTGTTCAATATGTGCTCTTGCAGATGCATTTTCTAACTCTTTCATCCATTCGTTTGTAATTGCATTCTGCTTACCATATTTGATATAGTCTTCTACACTCCACTTAAATTCCTCTAACTCTCTCTTGTTTAACATTTGTTTCGCTTTTATGTAAGAAACTCCGTTATTATCCATAAGCCGATTATACCATTTCTCTATATCGGATTGGATTGTTGAAATTGCACGTTGAAATACTTTTTCTATCTCTTTGTAACATTCCATGCTTGTTTCATTATTCATTTCTTCTAATTGTTCAAATCGTTTTCTCCAGTATTCACTATTGGGCAACTACAACACCTCCATTATTAAAGGTATCTTTATACATAGCTGCCTTTTTCTCTTCCTCTTTTTCCT
>JADIML010000205.1 GCA_017694765.1 Candidatus Scybalomonas excrementavium | reverse complement strand
ACATGTAGTCTTCTGTAATATAACAGTGGAACTAATACAACAATATGAACGATAAGAGAAATTGCGGAATGTCGTACTGGCAATTTTAACTGTCCAATGGATTGCAACACAGAATTGGAAATCGTTGAAATACAATATAAAATAATATTAACACCACCATACCAAAAAAGTTTTGCAGATGTATCCATGTAATTACTACCAAATAACATCTTTAAGATAGGTTCTGCCAAACAAATAAATCCAAAGGTTGCTGGTACTGCTAAAAGAAGTGTAAACTTAAATGCCATATCAACTCGACGATTGACATCTTTTCTCTCTCCCTTTGCCACTGCTGTCGTAATGGTAGGAATCATAGAACTAGAAATTGCACTGGCAAGAGCTATCGGTACTGCAATTAGCGTTTTATATTGACCTGTAAAAATTCCCCAAAAAGATTTCATAGCTTCTTGATTCATCTGAATTTTTTCATTAATTTCATTATAAAAGTATACATCTATTGTTCCACTAATATTATATATGAATGTACTAAATATAACAGGTGTCAATGTTAGAATAATAATTTTCATAATATCTTGATAAGAATCTTCTACCCCACTGACATCTCTCTTCAACAATTTTTTCGCTCTTGGTTGATACATAACAAAAATTGCAACCATAAAAAGCAGGGCAAACAAAACTCCTATCTCTGTACCTATGGCACTCCCAGCAGCCCCATAGGTATAAACTCCATCCATATTTCCTGTTCGATAATAGGTTCTCGTTAAGAAATATGCCAACGTTAGACTTCCAATTGCATTGGCAATTTGCTCAAGAATTTGAGAAAAGGAAGTTGGTAACATCGTTCTATGTCCTTGAAAATATCCTCGAAATACTCCTAAAATAGCAGAAAAAAGAATGGTTGGAGATAATACTCGTAATGATACGTCACTTCCTACTCCTAATGTAGGTGCTAAAAACCAAGCTCCAATTGAACCAAGTAAACCAACTATCACTGCATAAAACATAGCTCCATGAAATACTTTCCTTGCGTTACGGTACTGTCCTAATGCAATTTTTGTTGACATTTCTTTCGATAGAGCCAATGGAATACTATAAGATGAAACTAATAAAATCATAGAATATATCTCATAAGCTGTTCCATAGTAATAATTTCCTATATTTCCTATAATTTTTGTCAAAGGGATTCGATAAGCCATTCCTATAATGCGGACAAGTATTCCTGCACAAGCTAAAATCCCCCCTTGAATCAAAAAATTATTCATTCGTTTTTTTGTTTCCATAAAATCTTCTCTTTCACTATTGTCTCGTATAACCACATTGGCTTAAAATTTCTTCTTGTAATCGTTCCATACGAATACGTTCCTCTTCTTCCATATGATCAAATCCAAATAGATGAAGCATACTATGGGCTGTTAAAAAGGCAAGTTCTCTCTCTTTCGAATGCCCATAACTTTTTGCTTGTTCCACTACCTTTTCTAAAGAAATCATAATGTCCCCAAGCATCACTTCACCTGTTTCTAAATTAAAATATTCTTCGGCTTCCTCTTCATCAATCACCGAAAAATCCCCTTCTTGTTCATATTCAATAAATGGAAAAGAAAGTACATCTGTTGGACGATCGATCTGACGAAATTCACGATTCACTTCATGAATTCCATCATTATCCGTTAAAACAACATTCACTTCTGCTTCATATGGAAAATCCATATACTCTAAGGCTCCCTGAATAGTATGTTCAATAATGTGATTACAATCGATATCTAAATGATATTCCGTTTCTTTTTCAATATAAATACTCATCTGTATCTCTAACTCCTTATTTCTTACGTTGTTTCTTTTCATTTCTTCTTGCTTGTTTTGCCTCATATCGATCATATGCTGTTACAATTTTTTGTACAAGTGGATGACGGACTACGTCTTTATTTGTTAGGTGACAAATGCGAATACCTTCAATTCCATCTAACACTTTAATTGCTTCTTCTAGTCCTGACTTTTGATCCTTGGCTAAATCTTTTTGACTTAAATCTCCAGTAATTAACGCTTTCGATCCAAAACCAATTCTTGTTAGAAACATTTTCATTTGAGCTGGTGTCGTATTTTGTGCTTCATCTAATACAATATAGGAATTATCTAAAGTACGTCCACGCATATAGGCAAGAGGTGCCACTTCAATCAATCCTTTTTCCATATTTCTCTGGAACGTTTCTGCTCCCATAATTTCATATAACGCATCATATAAAGGTCTTAAATATGGATCAACTTTACTTTGTAAATCTCCCGGTAAAAATCCAAGTTTTTCCCCTGCTTCAATAGCAGGACGTGTTAAAATAATCCGGTTTACTTCATTATTTTTAAATGCTGTAATCGCCATTGCCATAGCAAGATATGTCTTTCCAGTACCGGCTGGACCACATCCAAATACAATCATATTATCTTTGATGCTCTGAACATATTTTTGCTGTCCCACTGTTTTTGGTTTAATTGGTTTTCCATTGATCGTATGACAAATAATCTCTTTATCAATTTCTACAATATCCTTTACCCGATTTTCAAAAGACAACGAAAGTGCATAGTCTACATTTTGTTCGGTAATCTGATTTCCCCTTTCGGATAGTGCATATAGCTTTTCAATCACTTCTTTTGCTCTATCTACTTGCTCTTTTTCTCCTATAATCCGTACTCTATCTTCTCTTAAGATAATCTCTACCTGTAAGGTTCTCTCTATTTTTTTCATATAAGTATCAAACTGTCCAAATATATTAGACGCATGGGATACTTCAAGTATCATTTCTTCTGTTGTTACACTCACTGTATTTCTCCTTTACTACTATTCTTTGTAATTGGACGAATTTTTCCAATTGGTTCTATGACACGAATTGTGCCTTCTCCTTTACAAGTTTCATCGTCTATTGATATTTTAACATTATTTTGTACGATTTCTACCCCTTTTTCTTCTAATTCATCCAAAAATTTTTCTAATCGCTTTGTTTCCCTCTCTTTTGCCTCTTCTTTTGTATAACTTTTTCGAACAGGTTCAAACTCTTTTCTCTTATAAGAGAAAAAGGAAAATGGTAGCGAATACGTATGACCAATCTTAACTTGTATCTTTTCTTCATATTGATCACTTGCATGAAATTTATTTTTCGGTACATATGGAATGTATTGTTTTCCCATCCATTCAATGCCATAATATACATCTTCTTTTCCTGTATATTGTTTTTCATAATAACTCATAGCAAATGTATCTT
>JADIML010000204.1 GCA_017694765.1 Candidatus Scybalomonas excrementavium | reverse complement strand
AAAATAAATAGAGAAAAGAGGGAGTGCTGTGGGATGGCAAAAGTTAGATAATACAGCTAAAATATTTCCAGTTATTGCGAGTAAAAATTTGACAAATGTATATCGCATTTCTGCTATTTTAAAAGAAGAGGTACAGCCTGAAATATTAGAGCAAGCATTGTTAGAAATTCTGCCATGGTTTGAAACATTTCATGTTCGTTTAAGACGTGGATTTTTTTGGTATTATTTTGAGAAAAACAAAAAAATGCCAAAGGTTTTAGAAGAAGCAACATATCCATGTCGTTATTTAAATCCTTATGAAAATAATCAATACTTATTTCAGGTAACCTATTACAAAAAAAGAATTAATTTGGAAGTCTTTCATGCTATTACAGATGGATTTGGTGCAGTTAATTTTCTAAAAGAGCTGCTATATCGATATTTTGATTTATTAGATGGCAAGGATGTGGAGCCATCAGAGAGAAGCCTTAGTGATGAGGCATTACTGAATCAGGAAGATAGTTATCTACGCCATTATAAAAAACAAAATGTAAAGGGATATGGAACAACAAAAGCAGTACAGTTAAAAGGAGAACATTTTGCCGCTGGAGCAGTCGGAGTTATTCATGGGATTATGCCATTAGACCAGTTAAAACTGGTTAGTAAATCCTATGAGGCTAGCATTACACAATATTTAACTGCTGTATTAATCGATTCCATTTATCAGGAACATGTAAAAAGAAATCCAACGACTGCACCTGTTAAAATAAATATTCCAGTCAATTTAAGAAAATATTTCGAATCCACAACGACAAAAAATTTCTTTGCAGTTGTGGCTGCCGGAATGGCGTTTGAAGAACGAGATTATACATTTGAACAGATTTTAGAAAAAGTAAAACAGGATTTTAAAGATCAGTTAAATAAAGAAAATTTAGAAAAACTAATTTCTTATAACGTATCCAATGAGAAGAAATGGGTGGTTCGTTTAATTCCACTTATTATGAAAAACGTGGGAGTAAAATGGATCTATCGCAGTTCTATTCGAGCTTTTACAACGACTCTATCGAATATAGGAGCGATTCAACTAAAGGAGCCATATAAAGATAAAGTGGAATTAGTTACAATGATTATGGGAGCTTCTAAAAAACAAGAAGTAAAGTGTGGAGCTTGTTCGTATGGTTCTCAGTTTGTTATGACATTCAGTTCTGTTTTAAAAGATACTGTGATTCCAAAGGCGTTTTATGAGCATTTAGTAAGAGATGGGATTCCAGTTCAAATTAAAACAAATGGAATTTATTATGATAGAGGGGAATGAGAAAATGGCATATTGTAAACATTGTAAGCTAGAGATTTCTGATGATACAAAAGTTTGTCCTTTTTGTAAAAATATGTTAAAAAGCAATGGAGAAAAAGGTGAAAATTGGTATCCGAATGTCCGAATACAAGAAAAAGTATATCATTTTATACTAAAACTTTTATTAGGTTTATCAATTATAGTGTGTGGTATTATGATTTTTATTAATCTCGTGTATGATAGAGGTGTGCTATGGAGTATTTTACCGAGTGGAATTATATGTTATGCATGGTTTGCGATTCGATATTGTATTTTTCATAATATCAATGTTGGAGCGAAAATTATTATACAGATGATATTAGCACAAGTTTTGCTTGTATTTATTGATTGGAGACTTGGATATAATGGCTGGTCTTTGAATTTTGCTTTGCCAGGTCTTATTTTAACAGCAGATGGGGCAATTTTGATTTTAATGCTAGTAAATTTTATGAATTGGCAAAGTTATTTGTTATATCAAATACAGTTATTATTATTTAGTTTAGTTCCAGCTTTTTTTTATTGGAGACGTTGGATTGTAGAACCAATACCAACATTTTTATCCATAGGGATTTCAATGATTGTATTAGTTGGAACGATTATTTTTGGAACAAAAGAAGCAAAAGATGAATTAATGCGGAGATTTCACATATGAGAATATATCGAAAGGATAGCAGTATTCGAGGGAATGTTTTAAGAGAACTGATGTCCGATGTTACTGCTATCAAATCTATTGGAAAAAAAATAAAAACTGGTGAGATGCGTGCAAATCCGATTGAGCCAGAATGGAAATGTCCAAAAGGATATGTGTGGGATAAAATAGATAGAGAGCAATATGTATTAGAAGTACAGTATCCAAAAGAAAATAGAAATCATCTTTGGATTTTACAGTTGCATGGCGGAGGCTATATTGGTCCAATGAAAAATGCCTATCGCAATTTTGGGATCAAATATAGTGAGCATAATGGAGGATGTTCGGTTGTTACTCCAGATTATCGCGTTGCTCCCAAACATCCATTTCCTGCTGCCTTACAAGATTGTATCGATGCTTATCAATGGATTTTAGAACATGGAGTAAAAGAAGAACAAATTGTACTTGTAGGTGACTCCGCAGGTGGGGGTCTTGTTTTTGCACTTGGACTTTGGTTAAAGGAGCAAGGAAAGTCTATGCCAAAAGGAATGATTACAATGTCAGCATGGACAGATGTTTCTTGTAGTGGTTCTTCTTATAAAACGAATTTTCAAAAGGATCCGTTGTTTGGAAATACAAAAGAAAGTATGTTATATCGGAAAGATTATATAAGGGAACAGGATCCAAAAAATCCATTGCTCTCTCCCTTATTTGGTGATCTAAGTGGATTTCCCCCAATTCATATGCAAGTTGGAAGTTATGAAATGCTGTTAAGCGACACCGAAGAATTTGCAAAAAAGGCATCGGAAGCGAAAGTTTCGGTAGAAGTTGTTATTTTTGAGAAAATGTTCCATGTATTTCCTATGGTTGGAAATTTAATTCCAGAAACACAAGAGGCATGGAAG
>JADIML010000203.1 GCA_017694765.1 Candidatus Scybalomonas excrementavium | reverse complement strand
TTTTTATATTATCTTTATTAATTTATCAATATACATTTATAATATTATAACTATATAAATTGTTTTATAAACAAGAAAAGGATATATTTTGATTTATCTTTTCAAAATATATCCTTTTCTTATTTTTTCTTTATTTTATTTGTGATTCTTTTAATAGCTCTTCAAATTTACTAGCTTCTAAAGGTTTTGAAAAATAATATCCTTGTATCATATCACATTTTTGGTTTTTCAAGAATATGTATTCTTCTTCTGTTTCTACACCTTCAGCAATAATATCCATTCCTAATTTTTTTCCTAATTCAATAATATATTTTGTAATGTATTCACCTTTTTCCGTTCCAATTGTATCAATAAAGGATTTATCAATTTTTAATACATCAAAATTTAAATTATTAATAGATATTAGTGAAGAATATCCAACTCCAAAATCATCTAATAATACTTTAAATCCTAATAGGTGTAACATATCAATAATATTACTTAACTCTTCTTCACTATCAACTAATGCACTTTCTGTAATTTCCATCTGTATATATTCACTAGAAATTTCATATTTATCTAAAATCCTTTTTAGTGCATAAATGGAATTCACATTATTTAGATAAGCTCTTGAAAGATTCACTGATACAGTGATATAAGGTAATCCTTGTTTTTTCCATTCGTTCATTTTAATACAGACATCTTCAATAATTAATTGATCAATATCTTGAATTAAACCAGCTTGCTCACTGAATTCAATAAAGTGAAATGGTGATAAAACTGTTCCATCCTCTTTATACCATCTTGCCAATGCTTCTGCACCAATGATTTTTTGCGTATATGCATTAAATTTTGGTTGAAACCATGCCTTAAATTCTTTTTTCTTAATGCCTTCTCGAATGCTATCATTGAGTTTCTTTTGATTAATTTCAATATCTCGTAACTCTTTTGAATAATAAGAAAAACTGCTTCCAGAAGACTTTTTACTATCTTTCTTTGCAATATTCGCATAATTATAGGCTTTCTCAAATGAATATTCTAAATTTTGAACTTCATAAATTCCAACTGCCATAGATAACTTTATTTTATTATTCTCACACTCTATGATTTCTATCTTTTCTAATATCTCATTAATTCTCTCTTCTAATTCTCTTTTTGTATCATAAAAATATAAGGCTGCAAATTCATCAGCATGTCCATGCATCATCATCTCTTTTTCAGAAGTTATACTCTCTTGTAATAAAGAAGCAATACTGCGTAATAATTCATTTCCTATATGCTCTCCATATATTTCATTAATCATCTTAAATCTACGAATATTAAAGATAACTAAAGCTGCTTGTTTGCCAGACACCTCTTTGATATTCGATAAAAACTTTTTTTCGAAATATACTTTATTATATAAATTTGTAAATTGATCAATGTAGGCAATACCTTGTAAGTATTTCTCACTCTTTTTCTGCATACGAATAATTAGAATAAGAATAATGATAGCTCCTAAAGCAATACAGCCTCCAAGTATTTGGATTGCATAAGATATTTCTTTTACTCGCTCTTGTAAAACATTCTTTGGAGCTACTGTAACAAGCCACCAATCATTTACATTTGTTGGACTAATGTTAGCATACTGATAACCATTATCATTCATATAAATACTTCCACTTTTATTTTCCTTTAATAACTGTGAAAGTGTCTTAGTTGCTTTTTGATTTCCAGAATACTTATTCAATCGTTCAAATAAATTCGTTGTTTCATCAGTTTCATTTAAGATACCAGACATAACATTTCCTAACGTTCCTGTCATGATATCACCGTTAGAATCAATTAAATATGTATCTCCTTTTCCATTAAAAATAGGCACTTTAAAACTTTGTATAAAATCATTTGCCTCTTTAATTCCAAATAAAACTCCTGCTACCTCTCCTTGCTTATCTTGAATTGGTACACTATAGACATTAATAAGTGACTGATCTCTTACATGTCTTAATATTTTACTAATGTATTGTTTACCATTTTTACTATATTGAAAATATTCTCTATCGGAAATATCATACTTCGTAATCTCTTCCTTATCTCCACTCATGTATGCCATTCCATCTAATAAAGCAATTCCCATTTCTTTAAATTCAAATACATCAGCAAATTCCTCTAAATCATCATAAACTTCTTCACAAGTACACACTTCATTCTGTTCTAGTTTCTTCGCTAAATTGCTTAATTCCTTTAACTTATCTCCCATTCTATTCTGTATCAATAAAATATTTTGTTGAGATAAATCTTCTAATGAAGTCATTAATTGATTTTCAATTTTTTGATTTGTATACTGACGAAATATCGTTGTTATAAGAACTACAAGCATAATATAACATATGATGAAATAAATTCTTTTTTTCGTTTTTATTTCTAAAACCATAATTCTCTCCTCACTACTTCATAAAAAGATATTGTTACATAACCGACACTTTTTATATACTTATAACAATTGTATTTCTTTATACTCCTTTTTAATATATTGCATATATCATTGTTTATTAATTTATATAGTAAGTATTCTTTCCCGTCTTCTTTGCAATATATAATGCTGCATCTGCACTATTATATAACGATTCATATGTGTGATTTCCTTTACTCACATACGCAACCCCTATACTTGCTGATACATGATATTTTTCATAATATTCTCTTAATTCTCCTCTTAAATATTCTAAAACAACTTCACATTTATTTTTCATAATATTGATAAATAATTCATCTTTTATGAAAACAGCAAATTCATCTCCACCCATTCTTGCTACAATATCATTTTCTTTAAAATTCATTTGAAGACATTGTGCAAATTTAATGATCACTTCATCTCCTTTTGGATGCCCTTCATTATCATTAATTGCTTTAAAATTATCAATATCAAAAATCATTAAAATACCTTGCATACGCTCAAGCAAAGCTTTTCGGACTAATAGCTCTAACCCTTCTCGATTGTATACTCCTGACATAGAATCACGATATACTTTTTCTCCAATACGTTCTAATTGAGTTTTTATTTCTTGCACTTCTAAAACTTCTTTTGTTTTATCAAGAATAACTCCATAAACTTCATCCTCTTCCTTAAATACTTTTAGACTAATATATTTTTCTCCACTTTTTACAACATCATCTTCATTTGCCTGCTCTATTAGAGCATCTATATACTTTTCAAATTGATTAGGATTTGATTTTAATTCTTTGAGCATTTTTTTATTTAAATTCAATAATTCTACAGTATTTTTAGAAAAGAACACGCTATTAATATTTTTTAAATATTCAAAGATTGCTATGTCCTCATTAATATTATC
>JADIML010000202.1 GCA_017694765.1 Candidatus Scybalomonas excrementavium | reverse complement strand
GTTCCTTAATCCATTTATAGATCGTTACATTTGCTACACCATATTCACGACTTAGGTAGGTTACAGAGCTACCTACTTGATATAAATCTACAATTTGCTGTTTGAATTCTTCTGAATATCGAATTCCGTTTTTGGACATGTTTAACACTCACCTTTCTTACTTGTATTGTACTGTGTTAAACTCTTTGTGTCCACACTTATATACTAACACCACATTTTTATTTTAGGAGGTACCTATTATGTATAAAAAAATTATAAAAAAATTATCAATAATAACTTTAGGACTTGTATTTGCATTTAGCTTGATCTCTCCTATTACTCATCTTCCCCCACAATCTTCCGTAAATCCACCTTCCTATTCTCTTTGTAATATGCTCTCACAATCTCGCTAAATTGATCTTGATAAAATAAAACAAATATCCAAAAGGCTTGTTCATAATATGGATAAGCCTTTTCTTTTTCATTTTTATGATGTTCTAATATCCATCCTTTCGAATCACATATAGTCCCAATTCTATCTGCTCGTTGAGCCATTTTTGATAATTGAACAACTCTTTTACAAAACATTTCTGCTCGATCAATATTTCCTAATTCTTCTTCTATTTTTATTAGATTGGTTAAAATTAATATAATATTATGATAATTAAAAATATCATATCCAACACTTGTATCATAGTGTTCTAATAACTGTGACCATAGGTTCAATGCTTCTTCTTTGTTCCCCATTTCATATATAGAGATACTAATGCAATTCATAATATAAACTTCTTGTCTTGTTAAATATCCATTCACAATATCAAACTGTTTTGGCTTTGTTAAATAGAGTGCCCGTTCTAATCTTTCTTTATATTCATCTACATTTATTTCTTTCATTTCATATTGTAAAATAGCTGTATTGTACTGGAAGAACTGTTCATTTACAATGGAATCTTTTAAGGAATACTCCTTGATTTGCTCTAATACTGTTTGTGCCTCATTCCATTTTCTTCTCTTCTTACATAACATCATCTTTCTTTCTAATTCCAGCACTCTAAAATCTGTTGTTTTCAACATGGTATCATAAATATCCATATCTATTCCAAATGTTTGTATAATTTCTCTTAACTTTTTATAGCTAATATTTTTTTTGCGATTTTCTATTCTTGATACACTCTCCCTTGTATATATATCATTCGCTAGTTTTTGTTGTGATAACTGATACGTATTTCTGATTTGTTTTATGGCATCTGCTCCAAGAGAAATTTGTTTCATAGACCTTCCTATCAAATACTCCTCTTTATGATCGCCTGCTTCTTTATAAAACAAACATAGTGCTCGATACATTTGTTCTATCTGATGCGTTTCTTTTTCATCAACTTTACGGTTGTGATAGATGTTTCGTAATACTTTCATATGATCTAATAGACCATCTAGCATAAAGTTTTCTCTTAACAATGTTATTGTCTTTTTACACAGTTCTTCTGCCTTTTTATACTGTTTATGTTCTATGCATATTTCTATCATATCGTTTGTAATTCTAGGATAAATACTCGCTTCTATTGTATCATCCACATATTTCTTCATAATTTCTAAAAAATGATAATACTTCTTTTGTCCTCGCTTTGTCTTTGCTTTATATTCATACTTTAATTTTTCATAAAATAAAAGTAATTTTATTTCTTCTAATCCTAATATCATATCATGGTAAACCCCATTTGACATCGTATAAGCAATACTTTTTTCTAGAAATCCAAGTGCCTGTTCCCTATCTCCTATTTGAATTTTAACCAATGCTTTTATATAATATATATACTGTTTATGAACTGTATTATCATAAATTTTACTATCATACTGTTCTAGTAGAGCTTCTATGCTTTCAAACCGTTTTTCTTGTAAATTATGTTCGATCTCATATCGCAATTCACATAATTCATAATCTTTTTCTGGCAGAATATATTCAAAACTTTCGGTTGAAATGCCCATTCTTTCTAATAGCCGCTGCATGACAAAATAACTTAATATTTTAGACCCTGCTAATATTTTTGATAATTCACTTTGAGAACAAAGCCCCTTGCATAGTTCTTTCTTCTTAATTTTCTTCTCCTCAATGCAATTCCAAAGAAAATTGCCAATCCCTCTTTTCACTATTTTCTCCTCCGTAAAAATATATACATTTCAATTATATCATAACAGTAATTTTTTTATAATATAACAAACGGCATTGAACTAATGAAAAAACAAGATCATTATATCACAGAACTTCTAGATTTAAAAGGGATACAAATCAAAAAATTAGAACGAAAAGAAAAAGGTATCTTCCTTCATATAACAACAAAAGCAAAAACTCAGAGCTGTCCTTGTTGTAACAACTAAACCAGTAAGATTCATGATTATCGCACACAGGCGATAAAAGATGTTCCTTACCATCATCAAATGATGTACTTCGTGCTAAAGAAACGTCGTTATGTTTGCAAGCATTGTAACAAACGTTTTTATGAATCCTATGACTTTCTTGCCAAATATTTGCGAAGAACGACACGTGCAACCAAAGGAATTCTTTACGAATTATTTGATGTTTGTACGAAAAAAGAGATTGCAAAACGCTATCAAGTATCAACGGCTACGGTTTCTCGTGTTTGAAAGATGGTTTCCTTTGAAAAACCAAAGTTACCAAAGGTTCTTTGTATCGATGAGTTTAAGGGAAATGCAGAAACAGGAAAATACCAATGTATCCTTGTGGATGGAAAGCATCATAAAGTGATAGATATTTTAAAGGATCGAACATTTGCTTATTTATAGTCTTACTTTTCTTCTTATACAAAGCAAGAAAGAAAACGAGTGGAATACTTTGTTTGTGATTTATGGAGTCCTTATGCTGAGATTGGAAGAAGTATCTTTCCAAATGCAAAACTGATTGCGGATCGGTATCATTTTGTAAGACA
>JADIML010000019.1 GCA_017694765.1 Candidatus Scybalomonas excrementavium | reverse complement strand
ATCCCCGGAGTATCAAGGAAAATAATCTGTCCCCTCTCATCTGTATAAACGGTCTGAATTCGATTTCTCGTTGTCTGTGGTTTATTAGATGTGATTGCAATTTTTTGCCCAATTAAATGATTCATTAAAGTAGATTTCCCTACATTAGGACGTCCAATTAATGTCACAAAACCAGATTTAAATTTATTTTTTGCCATATTCGCAATTTCTCTCTTTTACGTATTGCACTACAAAGTTTGTATTTCACACTTTGTAGTGCAATATCATTTAGTTTCTCATCGTTTTTCTATCTTTATCACTAACTCTATTAAAAAATACTTCTTAATTCTAAGAAACATTCTTCGTTTTCTTTTAACTTTGTCTCTCCACCAACTGCACAAATAAGCTGATCTTTTGTAACAGATTTTACAAGTTCTGATAAACTACGAATCGTTTCTTGGTTTGTACTAAGAAGTTCATCACGTTCTCTTTGTAACTCTTCTTCTGTAATTCCCATTAGATAACAAGTGAAAGAACGATTTCCTTTCGTTGGTGGTGTCATAGGAATATCCATCCCACCAATGGCTCCAATAATATACTTTGTCATATCACGATCGTCACAATCGAAGTTCTCTACATATTCAAAAGCTTTTTGATACACTTCAAACGTTTCTTTTACATTCGGATCGCGGTACGATGTGAAATAGGAATCCCCAAATCGTGAGAAACCACACATACATCCATATGCGCCACCTTTTATACGAATATTTAACCATAAATAATCATAGGAAAACATAACTTGTAATGCTTTTAAGGCACCTGTATAAGCAAAGCCTTTTTGTACAAAGTTACCACCCGTTGCTACATATTGTACTTGACTGGCTGTTTGAAATCCTTCATTTTTCACAATTGGTTTTATAGCTTTTTTCTCAACTTCTTGATCTTCATATAAACATGTTACAAGTTCTGTAAATCCATCTTGTAACAATTCTTTTGCTGGTACATTTGCTGTATAATTTACGATCATATTTTTCTTTTGGAAAATTGCTCGTTCCACTGCTCGTAACTGTTCACAAATCCATTCTGCCTTTTCTTCATAATCTTCTAATAAATCAACAAGGAATGTATAGAAGGAAACTCCGATTGTATATTCTTTTTCGTAAGCAGCTTTTGAAAAATAGGACATAACGCGGTTTGCTGCTACAGAGTGTCCTTGGGCGGATAATTGCATTTGTATTCTAGATTTTGCTTCTTCTAAGACTTCACGAACACGTTGTTTGTCTTCAAATTTGGAGTGGAACAAAATCTCCTTCATTAATAAAAACATTGTATCGGCTTTCTCTTCTAATGCTTTTCCTGTCATTTCAAATAGTGGAAGTGTATCCCCATTTCTAAGCGGTAATACGGTTACGTTCGTATACATTCCACCTGTTTCAATATTGATTTCATTGGCAAGTTCATTACAAGTAAATTGTTTTGTATCTACATACTGATAAAGCACAGTAAGTAAAGAGGCAAAAGAAAGTTGTTCTTCTGTGAGCATATCCATTTTAAAATCAACAGACGTATAGACAATACCATTTGTAAAGAGAGCATGACTAATCACTTTGACACCTTCAATTTCCTCTTCTTGATTACAAAGTGGTTGAATTTCTTTTCGAATATCTGAAATTTCAAGCATTGGAATTGTCATGAGTTCTTCTTTGGTAGAAGGCTCATCTTGGTATGCTTTTAATGCTTTGGTATCCTCTACCATAGCTTCTTTTTGCTCTTTTGTAAGTGTTTTCTCATAAGCAGCTAACTTTTCTTTTACTTCTTGTTCTCTCTCATCATTTAATCCCTTTTTCGGTTTTAAGATAACAACACTTGTATGTTCATTATGAAGTAAATAACGTTCTACAATTTGCTCAAAATAGCCAGAATCCATATTTTCTTTTAAGAAAGCAAATGTCTGCTCTGTCTGTAAATGAATAAACGGCTTTTCATCATCGTATAACCAACTATCAAACATTTGTAATCCATACATAAGTCCTTTTGGATACCTTCCAAAATTCGCTTCTCGATAACGGAATTCATAATGAGTCATGGCAGCTTGTAAAGAACGTCTATCGATTCCATTCTCTACGATTTTACGAAATTCTCCATATAAAACATCTAAAAATTTCTGTTCATCTTCTAAATTTGCATTTTTTGCAATAACGGAAAACATTGGCTGTAAAACGCTATTCTCATAAGAGCTATCAATATCTGTTCCAATTTTTGCATCAATTAAAGCCTTTTTAATTGGCGCACCCGGACAAGAAAAGAGAGCATAATCAAGTATTTGAAATGCTAAATATAACTCTTTATCAAGACTCGAACCGATTACTGTATTCCAACTTAAATACGTATTCTTTTCTTCACTTTCTGTTTCACTAATGGAATATTCTTCTACGATACGCTTGTCTATCATAGAAGCATCACAAGTGTTTATTGCAGAATCGATTTGTATTTCCTTAAAATTGCTCAAATACTTTTCATCGATCCATTCTAAGTCTTTTGCAAAATCCATATTTCCATATAAATAAATATAACTATTAGATGGATGATAATAGGTTCTATGGAAATTTAAAAAATCTTCTTCTGTTAAGTCTGGAATACTCTTTGGTGCCCCACCAGATTCAAACTCATATGGGGTTCCTTTTAATAATGAGGACTTAATTAAACGAGATAATTGTTCATCTGCTGAAGAAAAAGCTCCCTTCATTTCATTATATACAACACCGTTATATTGAATTGGTGATTCCACGGATTCAGCCTCATAATGCCAGCCTTCTTGCTTTAAAATCTGTGGCCGGGTATAAATATTTGGATAAAAAACGGCATCTAAGTAAACATGCATTAAATTATGAAAATCTTTATCATTACAACTTGCAACTGGATATACCGTCTTATCTGGATAGGTCATGGCATTCAAAAAGGTATTCAAAGAACCTTTCACTAATTCAACAAAGGGATCTTTTGCAGGAAATTCCCTAGACCCACATAATACAGAGTGTTCCATAATATGTGGAAGTCCTGTATCATCTGTTGGTGGTGTACGAAATCCTACCGTAAATACTTTATTCTCATCATCATTGGAAATTACAACGATTCTTGCCTTTGTCTGGTTATGTCTTATCATATATCCAATAGCATCTAATTCTTTTAATACAACTTTATTTTCTAATGTATATGCACCATATACTTGTCCCACTGTATCAAACATATTGTTTCTCCTTTATTTTTATCAATTCTCTTTATTCATTATAATATGTTATAGGAATTCTTACAACTAAAAAGAAAGTAAAGAACTTTTTTCTCATGATGAAAAAAGAGCGAACAGGTATCCTATCCGCTCTTTTATCCTATGCAATTCTGTTTTTTGTTATACGATTTTTCAATTTATTTCTTCTTAGCTGACAACTGACTATTCTTTTTATTCGTTGTTGTCTTTGGAAATAAAGTGATATGGAACTGCCATTAATAACACACCACCTAATACATTTCCAATGGTAACGAATACTACATTATATATGTATCCACCAATGCTAATCGCTTCATTTGTAGCATTCATGATTCCAACTGCTAAAACACTCATATTGGCAACACTATGTTCAAATCCACAGATCATAAAAACAATAATACACCAGAAAGTCATAATCAATTTTCCAGATTCTGTTTTCATTTTAATACTACACCATGTTGCTAAACAAACAAGCATATTACAAAGTATTGCACGAATGATTAATTCAAATGGTTCATATGAAACTTTTGTTTCAGCAAGAGCAGCAAAATATGCACCTACACTTCCCTTTGGTGCTCCTGAAAGTTGGAAAAGAACAGCAAAGAATAAAGAACCAACTAAGTTTCCAATCCAACAAACAACCCATAGTTTTATCGTTTTAGCAAAACTGACTTGTTTTCTTAATGTTGCTGACGCCATTACAAAATTATTTCCTGTAAATAACTCACAGCCTGCCATAATAACGAAACTTAATGCTGATGCAAAAACAATTGCCTGCATAATTTTTGTTAAAGGTGCAAACTCCCCTACATGAACAATTGCACCTGTTGTAAATGCAACAAATGCTCCTAGAGCAACGAATGCCCCTGCTAAAAATGCAGCTACAAAATATCCAAAAGGATTCTTTTCTAAAAAATTACTTTTTTTCACTCCTGACTTACAAACGTCTTGAAATTCTTCTTGAAACATATAATGTCCTCCTAATATGATGCTTTTTCAAATAATATGAATTTTTTCTGTTTGAGTCTTGCAAAAATTGCTTTACAATTCTATCATCTGTATCCATTTTTTTCAAGCACTATTTTTTATTTTTTATCTCTAAATAAAATCTCTAACATCAATACGGATTTTTACAAAAGATTGATTCCTATGTTTTACATATTTTGTCGCGCGGCCGCAGTTTACGAAGTAAAATTTTCCCCATTGTGACCTGCGCATACTTCCCACGTAGTGCTTTTTTATTTCATAGGAAACGGCAATTTTACAAATTAATGTAACAAGGTGTTTCCTATGAAATAAAAAAAAGATGAGGGTCTCGCTCCATCATCTACTTTGGTGATTTGGCAACACCCTCATCTTTTTACTAGAATTATCTATCCTGTTTTTATTTTAAAAATTTTTATTTGAAATATAAATGAATTACTTTTTTTGTTATTTTTTGTCCACTTACTAATTGAATGATCGTATAAGTTCCATTTTTATTTGCTGCATATCCTACAACAACTTCTTGTTTCTTATCGCTTCGTGTTACTTTCGTATAACCATAGTTTGTTGTTTGTACAAAAGAATGAATTGTAAAAGGAATCCCTTCTTCTTCCCATAATAAAATAGTTTCTGTAATCGTATCTGCCATATATTCCATTGCTATTTCTTCATCTTTTGTCTGAATTTCATAGGAACTTTTTATCATTTTATTCTCACGATCTTGTCCATATATGCTCATTGGAACGATCATCATCATACATACAAGTGTTACTAAAATTCTCTTTTTCATACGATTTCCCTCCGTTCTGTTGTTACTATATTCAATATAACATAGATTTATTACAAAACTGATCAGGAAATATTGCAATTTTAGTGTTTAAAATGTCTCATTCCTGTGAAAATCATTACAATTCCATATTTATTACATTTATCAATGGAATCTTGATCTCGAACAGAGCCTCCCGGTTGAATGATAGCTGTAATTCCAGCTTTATGTGCAGCTTCTACACAGTCATCAAATGGGAAAAACGCATCAGAAGCTAAGACTGCTCCTTTTGTAGCTTCTTCACTTATTAATTCCTTTGCATGTTCAAAACATTGTTGTGTTGCCCAAATTCGATTCACTTGTCCTGGACCAATTCCAATAGATTGTTTGTTTTTTGCTATAGCAATTCCATTGGATTTCACATATTTCACCATTTTAAATGCGAATAATAAGTCTTCCATCTGCTCTTTGGTTGGCTGTGCATTTGTTACCACTTTCATCTCATCTTCTATCATTAACTGGCTATCAATATTTTGAACGATGAGTCCACCATTGACTTTCTTTAAATCATATGCTGTTGCATTTTGTGGAGTTTGGATATTATCAAGTTGTAACACTCTTACATTTTTCTTCGCCTTTAATATGTCTAATGCTTCTTCGGTATAAGAAGGTGCTACAATCACTTCTAAGAAAATGCTAGCCATTTCTTTTGCTATTTCTTTTGTTACTTCACGATTTAATGTTACAATACCACCAAAAATAGAGACTTTATCGGCTTCATATGCTTTCTTCCAAGCCTCAAAAAGCGTAGGCGCAGAACCGACACCACAAGGATTTCCATGTTTGCAAGCAACAACCGTTGGTTCTTCATATTCTTTTAATAATTCAAGAGCACCATTGGTATCATTTATATTATTAAAGGATAACTCTTTTCCATTTAACTGAATGGCATCTACGAGAGAGCCAACTTGTTTTCCAACTTCTCGATAAAATGCTGCCTTTTGATGTGGGTTTTCTCCATATCGCATATCTTGTACTTTTTCAAATGTCATTGTCAAAGTTTCTGGAAAACTTTCATCATTTCTTTCCTTTTTTAAATATTGTGCAATCATCGCATCGTAATTGGCAGTGTGCATAAAGACTTTTTGCATCAAATAAAACTTCGTATCGAGGGAGACTTCTTTTTGTTCTTTTAATTCTCTAAGGACAATTTCATAGTCTTTTGGATCGATGACAACTGCAACGTCTTGATAGTTTTTTGCTGCTGCACGAAGCATAGTTGGACCACCAATATCAATATTTTCTATAGATTCTTCTCTTGTCACATTCTCTTTCATCATCGTTTCCTTAAACGGATACAAATTCACAAAGACAAGATCAATAGGCTTTACACCAAGCTCCTTTATTTGTTTCATATGCTGTTCATTGTTTCGCATGGCTAACAGTCCTGCGTGTACCATCGGATGAAGTGTTTTCACACGACCATCTAAGCACTCTGGAAAACCTGTTAAATCACTGATTTCCATCGCTTCTATGCCTTCTTCTTGTAACTTTTTATAAGTTCCACCCGTAGAGATTAACTCTACACCTAAAGACCTAAGCTCTCTTGCTACTTCTACAATTCCTGTCTTATCTGATACACTGATTAATGCTCTCATAACTGCCTCCCTATTCTTATAATGATTACGAATAATTACACTTAATACTGAAATTCCGGTGGGGGCTTTTGTCTTAGATTTATAGGATATAGGAGAAATTTGATGCACAAATGTGATTATTTGTGTTACGAAAAAAGATCAAAAGCCGACCTCCCGGGTATTTCAACATGCCCAGGCGGTCGGCTTACTACATGCTGTGCTCCCCGTGGTCAATTCCACTTATCCGCCAGTCACACAGCTTCTAGCCTTAGAGTACAATATTTTTTTTCATTTGGCAATACTTTTTTATAACTTTATGAAACTTTGATCGTTTAAACAAACTATTTTCATTGCCTTGCGTTATCAATATCTTTCTTTAACTGTTTCCAAGCATCTTCGTGTTCTACATAATATTTGGGACATAACTTTCCAGTTACGTCGTAGTGTCGGATAATATTTTTATTGGAAATTTGGTATTTATTTGCCATCCATGCCGTTAATTTGACTAACGACTTATATGTTTTTTCATTAAATTTTCCTGTTTCATCTGGATGACATACTTCAATGGCTATTGTGTCCCAGTTGCGACTATTTGAAGCATAAGCAACTTCCTTCGATGGAATACACTGGACAATCTCTCCATCTAATCCCACAATAAAATGGGCACTTGCCTTCGTTTCTTGCGTGTTTTTTAGCCCTTCAAAATAATCCCGATTTTGCTTTGCACTTGAATTTGGATTTCCTACATAGTGTATCACAATCCCATTTGTCTTTTCCCTTAAAATCCCTGGTCTTGAATAGGGATTTATTGTTAAAAGATCTACAATAATTCCAACTTCTTCTCCCTGATTTTCCACCTGCTGTTCATGAATCTCTCTTAAATAAGTAACGATAAAAAATGCTAGGAGGGACACTGCCCCACCTAGCAATATCAATGTTCTTCTTATTTTCCTTTGCTTTATTTTCTTATAAGAAGAACGTCTTTTTCTTTTTTTATTCCACACTATAGTTTGGAGCCTCTTTTGTAATATGAATATCATGTGGATGACTTTCTTTTAGAGAAGCTGCTGTAATTTTAACGAATTGTGCTCGTTCAATTAATTCTTCAATTGTTTTTGTTCCACAATATCCCATTCCGGCTCTTAATCCGCCCATTAATTGGAAAATTGTATCTTCTACTGTTCCTTTGTATGCAACACGACCTTCCACACCTTCTGGAACTAATTTTTTCGCATTTGCTTGGAAATAACGATCTTTTGAGCCATTTTCCATTGCTGAAATAGAGCCCATTCCACGATATACTTTATATTTTCTTCCTTGATATAATTCATAGTCTCCAGGACTTTCATCACATCCAGCAAATAAGCTACCCATCATACAAACTCTAGCTCCTGCTGCAATGGCTTTTGTAATATCTCCTGAATATTTAATACCACCATCTGCGATAACAGGAATTCCATATTCCTCTGCTGCTTTTGCTGCTTCCATAACAGCTGTAATCTGAGGTACACCAATTCCTGATACAACACGAGTTGTACAAATAGAACCCGGTCCAATCCCAACTTTTACTGCGTCAACACCAGCTTCAATTAGAGCCTTTGCACCTTCAGCAGTTGCAACATTACCAGCAATTACTTGAAGTTCTGGATATTTTTCTTTAATCATACGAACTGTTTTTAGTACATTTTCAGAATGTCCATGAGCAGAATCTACTACGATAACGTCTACATGCGCCTTTACAAGCTCATCAACACGTACAAGAATATCTGGTGTAGCTCCTACTGCTGCTCCACATAAAAGACGACCCATATCATCTTTTGCTGCATTTGGATATTTAATCTGTTTTTCAATATCTTTGATCGTAATTAACCCTTTTAAATATCCTTCATCATCTACGATTGGTAATTTTTCTTTTCTAGATTTTGCAAGAATCTGCTTTGCTTCTTCTAAGGTTACGCCTTCTTTTGCTGTTACTAACCCTTCAGAAGTCATAGATTCTTTGATTTTTTTCGTAAAATCTGTCTCAAATTTTAAATCACGGTTTGTAATAATACCAACTAATTTTCCATTTTCTGTAATTGGCACACCTGAAATTCTAAATTTTGCCATTAAGTTATCTGCATCTTCTAATGTATGTTCAGGAGATAAATAAAATGGATCCGTAATAACACCATTTTCAGAACGTTTTACTTTATCAACTTCTTCTGCTTGTTGTGTAATACTCATATTTTTGTGGATAATACCAATACCACCCTGTCTTGCCATAGCAATCGCCATTCTATGTTCTGTTACAGTATCCATACCTGCACTCATGAGTGGAATATTTAACTTAATCTTCTTTGTTAAGTTTGTTTCTAACTGTACATCATTTGGAATAAAGTTAGAATATTGTGGTACTAATAATACGTCATCAAATGTAATGCCTTCGCCTATGATTTTGCCCATTCCATTTTTTCCTCGCTTTCTTTTACCTATTTTAATGGTTTTACATAACGTCAATTTCTCAACATGATTGTACATATTGTTAAGTATATTAGCAAACATTATACCCCATGTCAACCAAAAACTTATTGAGAAAAATGCCCTATTTTTCCATTTTTTTTGAATAGTATTTAGGCTCTAATTCTTTATTGTATTGTCTTATTTTAATTATTATATAGGTAAATTCTCGGAAAAATCAAGTCTTTTGACTATATATTCTATATTTTCTTTTCTACTTTTTGCCATCAGATAAAATTACTTTCAACACGATATCAAACCAAAAGAAAAGACTGTGTTCCTTGTTTTTCAAGGGGTTTCACAGTCCTTTCTCTTTTCTTTTATTTTTTATTCTTTCAATCCATTCCTTGACTTCGTGCTCCTATAAAAGGAATCGCTTAACACTGTATCATGAATTATTGATTCTGTAAAAATTCATGGATTGCTTTTGCAGCTTTTTTACCAGCTCCCATAGCAAGAATAACAGTAGCAGCTCCTGTTACTGTATCTCCACCTGCATATACACCATCTTTACTTGTCTTCATCGTATCTTCATTGACAATAATTCCACCCCATTTTTGTACATCAAGCCCCGGTGTTGTTTGACGAATTAATGGGTTTGGACTTTGCCCAATGGCAATAATAACAGATTCTACATCGATTACATAGTTAGAACCTTCTACTGGCTTTGGAGAACGTCTTCCAGACTCATCTGGCTCTCCTAATTCTTGTTTTACAACTTCAATTCCTTTTACAAAACCGTTTTCATCTCCAATAATCGCACTCGGATTGTTTAAGAATTTAAAAATAATACCTTCTTCTTTCGCATGATGAATTTCTTCTAATCTTGCTGGCGCTTCTTCTTCACTACGACGATATACAATATAAACTTCGTCAGCTCCAAGACGTTTTGCAGTTCTTGCAGCATCCATTGCTACGTTACCAGCACCTACTACCGCTACTTTTTTACCAACTTTTACTGGTGTTGGAGTTTCTGGGAATTTATAGCCTTTCATTAAATTCACACGAGTTAAAAATTCATTTGCAGAATATACGCCTAATAAATTTTCTCCCGGAATTTTTAGGAATCTTGGAAGACCAGCTCCAGTACCTACAAATACTGCTTGATATCCTTCTTCCATTAACTCATCGATAGTAATAGAACGACCTACAATTACATTTTTCTCAATTTTAACACCCAATTTTTCTACAGTTTCAATTTCCTTTGCCACTAATGCTTTTGGAAGACGAAACTCTGGGATACCATAGCTTAATACGCCACCAGCTTCATGTAATGCTTCAAAAATCGTAACATCGTACCCCTTTTTAATTAATTCTCCTGCACAAGTAATACCAGCAGGTCCACAACCTACAACGGCTACTTTTTTACCATTTTTATCAGTAATTGGTTTCACTTCTTCATTCTTTGCCATATGATAATCAGCAACAAAACGTTCTAAGCGCCCAATTCCTACTGGTTCTCCTTTAATTCCACGCACACATTTTCCTTCACACTGATTTTCCTGTGGACAGACACGACCACAAATAGCTGGAAGTGCATTTTCTCTTGTAATTGTTTGATAAGCCCCTTCAAAATCGCCTTCTGCTATTTTTCCAATAAATTCTGGAATTGGTACATTAACAGGACAACCATTGATACAAGGGGAGTGTTTACAGTCTAAACAACGTCTTGCTTCTTCCATCGCCATCTCTTCTGTATAGCCAAGTGTTACTTCTTCAAAATTTTTATTTCTAACATTAGGTTCTTGTTCTGGCATTGGAACCTTTGTTAAACTCATATTTCTTTCTGCCATCTCGTTTTCGCTCCTATCTATTAACCTCTACCAATCTTACATTTGTGATCGGATTCTACCTTCTCTTCTTGTTTGAATAATCCTTGACGTTTGATACATTCATCAAAATCCACTTCAAATCCATCAAAATCTGGTCCGTCTACACAGGCGAATTTTGTCTCTCCTCCAACGGTTACACGACATCCACCACACATTCCTGTTCCATCGATCATAATAGGATTTAAAGAAACAGAAGTCGGAATATTTAGTGGTTTTGTAATATTTACAACATTTTTCATCATAATTAAAGGTCCAATCGCGATAACTTCGTCAAATTTCTCACCTTTATCGATTAAATCTGTTAAGACAGTTGTAACAAAGCCTTTTGTTCCTTTGCTTCCATCATCCGTAGCAATATAAACATTGTTACAAAATTCACGAAATTTATCTTCTAAAATAACAAAGTCTTTGCTTCTTCCACCGATAATGACATCCACTTTCACACCCATTTCATGTAATTTACGAAGCTGTGGATATAATGGCGCTGCCCCAACTCCACCTGCAATTCCAATTACATGATCAAGTTTATGTAATGGAGCTGGCTGTCCTAATGGTCCAACGAAATCATGCACACTATCTCCGACTTGTAATTTACTCAATAATTGTGTCGAATAACCAACAACCTGATAAATAATTTGTACCGTTTCCTTCTCTCTATCATAATCTGCGATAGTCAAAGGAATTCTCTCTCCCTCTTCATCTACACGAACAATAATAAACTGTCCCGCCTCACATTTTCTTGCTACATATGGAGCATGAATTTCCATTAATTCCACTGCTTCATTAAGCACTTCTTTACTTACGATTTCGTACATGAATACAACTCCTCTTTGTTTATTTTTTAACCCACTTTTATACATTTTTGGTTATGCTTTTATTATATAACTGATCATTTTTTCTG
>JADIML010000201.1 GCA_017694765.1 Candidatus Scybalomonas excrementavium | reverse complement strand
GTGTATCTGTTATGAATTATTTTGATTTATTAAAAGAAAGTATTGTACCATTTATTTTTATTTGTGTTATTACACTGATACTTACATTTGCAGTAACGGCTACAACTGTCAATTTCGTTATGAAAATACAGCAAAAGAAAGAAAATAGGGAGAACGAGTCATGCTAGATACACTGATACAACATCAATTTCTCGGATTTTTAATTTGTGTGATTGCATATAAAATTTCACAATATGTAAGTGATAAGTTAAAAATGGCAGTTGCAAACCCGTTGCTATTAACAATTATTACGATAATCGTTTTTTTGAAAATAACTGGAATTTCTACAGAGCAATTTCAAGTTGGTGGAAGTTTTGTTAATATGTTATTAGCTCCAGCAACAGCCATTTTGGCACTGTCTATTTATCGCCAAAGAAAAGTGCTAAAACAATATTTTTTACCAGTTGTTATCGGTTGTATTGCAGGTTCTATTACATCAGTTGGAAGTGTATTTTTATTATGTAAGTTATTTCATCTCGATCAGAAGATAACAAGTTCATTACTTCCAAAATCAGTTACAACTCCAATCGCAATGAAAATTGCAGAAAGTCTTGGAGGAATTAGTTCCGTTGCAGTTGCAGCTGTTGTTGTAACAGGAATTATAGGAGCGATTATAGCGCCTGTATTGATTCGAGTATTTCGAGTAAAAAACCCAGTTGCAGCAGGAGTTGCCATTGGAACTTGTAGTCATGCAATGGGAACGACAAAAGCGATTGAGATTGGAGAAATTGAAGGAGCTATGAGTAGTGTTGCCATTGGTGTGTCAGGGCTTGTTACCGTATTAGTTTCTATGGTTTTTACATTTTAGGGAGATTTTTAATAGTCATTCCATTATGTAAAATAGAAAGTTTCTCCTTTCAAATAAAAAAATTCCATGATATAATAAGTTTGTTTATAGTGATTACCTCCGTTTTTTTGTAGGAAAAAACGGAGGTAATTTGCATGATAGGAGGATATCAGTGCTTACAATAATAATAGGAGCAAGTGGAAGTGGAAAATCTCTATTTGCAGAAGAATATGCGAAACAAGTTTATGAAGAAAAAGTAGAGCAAGGAATAGAAGGTAGTTTATTTTATATCGCTACGATGCTTCCTTATGGAATAGAAACACAAAAGAAAATTGAACGCCATAAAATACAAAGGGAAGGCAAGCCGTTTTATGTGATTGAACAATATAAAGATATTGAGAAAAGTTTGGCTTGTATCAGGGAGAGAAAAAGGATAGAAGAGAAGAAAGAAAGTACTGTTTTATTGGACTGTTTATCCAATCTAGTTGCCAATGAATTGTATGATGAGGAAAGACAAGAAGAGGAAGAAAATACATGGGCAAATCAGGTTGCTAAGAAAATTATAGATGGGATACAAAAGTTAGAAAAACAGACTGGGCATTGTATTATCGTGACAAATGACATATTTCGAGAAGGCTTTGGGACATGGGAAGGAACAAAGGAGTATTTATCTTGTCTTGGGAAGATTCATGTTGCCTTAGTTCATCAGGCAGAAGTCGTTTATGAAGTCGTAGCAGGGATTCCGATTTGTATGAAAAGAAATTGCTCTTTGGAAAAGAAGGGAGAGGAGAACAAAGATATGCCAAAAAGTATTGTTGTATTAGGTGGCGCTTATCAAGGGAAGAAAGATTTTGTAAAGAAAAAGTGGAAGATAGAATCAGATGAAAAAAATCATTGGGACATAATCGAACATATAGAAGACTGGATAAAAAAAGACATGATACAATATCATCAAATCTGTCGGAAAGAGAAAAAAGAAATGGATCAACAAGCACTTTGTGAATGGATATGGAGGAGAGTGGAAGAGAACAGTGTGGCAAATAGAAATACGATTTATATTATAAATGAAATAGGAGCTGGTATAGTTCCTATGGAAAAGGAAGAACGACTTCATCGAGAGATAGTTGGTAGAATCACTTGTGAACTAGCAAAAAAAGCCGATGAAGTGTATCGGATCGTGGCAGGTTGTGCCATTCAAATTAAATAAAAAAGTAGGAAAATGAAAGGTTTTGAAAAACATAGTTGAAAGCAAAAAAGCAGTATGATATGATAGAACAGCATAAATCGTATACTTTGCTTTCGATAGATAGAATACAAAGGTAAGATGAAAAGAAAATAGTTAGTTGGAGGATACTCAAAATGAAAATTGGAATTGGAAACGATCATTCTGCAGTACAGATGAAAAATGAAATAAAAGAATATTTAGAAGAGAAAGGATATGAAGTAGTAAACTTTGGAGTGGATACAGAAGAAAGCTGTGATTATCCAATGTATGGTGAAATGGTAGGACGTGCTGTTGTAGCAAAAGAAGTCGATCTTGGAATTCTTATTTGTGGAACAGGTGTAGGTATTTCTTTAGCTGCCAACAAAGTAAAAGGAGTACGTGCTGTTGTATGTAGCGAACCATATTCTGCTAAATTATCTAAATTACACAATAATACAAATGTGTTAGCATTTGGTGCAAGAGTTGTTGGAGTGGAACTTGCGAAAATGATTGTAGATGAATGGTTAGCCGCTGAATTTGAAGGTGGAAGACATCAAAGAAGAGTTGACCTTTTAATGGATATTGAAAATAAATAAAATCTAATCGAATACCAATCAAATAAAAAAGACTATCAAATTCATAATAGGAGTGAATGAATAACATTCCTATTTGGCAAATTTGATAGTCTTTTGTTTTATCAATAATCGATAGTGTAAGGAACAAATTAAGTTAATGCGGTGAATCTACTTGGTTTATTTGGATAAATAGTTAGTTTGTTCCATAAATACGGTCACCAGCATCTCCAAGACCGGGAACAATATATCCATGTTCATTTAAATGAGAATCAAGTGCTCCAATGTAGACTGGTACATCAGGATGTGCTTTTGTAAAGGCTTCTACTCCTTCTGGTGCTGCAATTAGACAGAGAAATGTAAGGTTGGTAATTCCACGTTGTTTTAGTTGATTGATAGCTGAAATGGCAGAACCACCAGTTGCCAGCATTGGATCGACTACATAGACAACCCTTTCTTTGATGTCAGTAGGAAGTTTACAAAGGTATTCAACAGGCTGTAAAGTTTCTTCATCTCGATACATGCCAATATGTCCAATACGAGCATTTGGGATTAAATGTAAAATGCTATCTGCCATATGGAGACCAGCTCGCAAGATTGGAACGACACAGAGCTTCTTTCCCGATAACTCTACTGCCTTCATTTTTGTAAGAGGTGTTTCAATTTCCACCTCTGTAAGGGGAAGATTTTTTGTTGCTTCATAGCAAATAAGCATAGAAACTTCACTGACTAATTCACGAAACTCTTTCGTAGAAGTTTCTGTTTTTCTCATACGAGTGATTTTGTGTTGAATAAGTGGATGTTCCATAATTGTTACTTGTTGTCTCATTGTTATTTTCCTCCAAATTAAATTTTTAGTATTGGATTATCGTAGTGTTTTTCGTGAAAGAAACTGATGGAAAAAACGCCTTGAAAAAGGTAAGTGTTTTCTTGTTTTTCTTTCTGTAATCCAGATTCTG
>JADIML010000200.1 GCA_017694765.1 Candidatus Scybalomonas excrementavium | reverse complement strand
TAAAAAACCAACTACTCCAATAATAGCAATTATAATCGTTCTAGAACGCATTTTTCCTTTATTCATAGGTGCCACTGCTTCCTTCCTATTTCCTATTAAATTTCACTATGATTGTTTCAATGTTAAAAGACCATTTGCAATCACAAATTCTACATTTAGAGTACGAGTATCATCTAACTTATCAAAATATACACAAATTCTATCTTGATCAATGTATGTTATTTTTCCTATACCATATTTTTTATGTTCAACAATTGCCCCGACTGCTAGTTCTTCTTTATCAAATAGCAACTCTCCTAAAAATCTGGAACGAGGCAATTTTTTTGTAAAGTAGTCTTCTACTGTGAAAATATGAAGATAATCTTTTGCTCTCGTCATAGCGACATAAAACATTCTTCTCTCTTCTTCTAAGTCAGCATCTTTGACTGCCTTTTTATGTGGAGTCACTTCTTCATTGACATCTAATAGAAAAACGACTTGATATTCTAAGCCCTTCGAACTGTGCATAGTCGTTAATGTAACGCCTTCTCTGTCTTTTTTCGATAAACTCATCTGCTCTTTTAATTGCTCCGAATATTCTCGAATATGCTTAAACCAGTCTTCCATTGTGGCATGTTCCTTTGCACTTGTTTGAATTTCGTCAATAACCTCAAATAAGTCTTCCACATTCATTTTTCGAAAATTAGCATATTCTCTTAAAAATTCATCGTATCCAATTCCTTTTCGAATATAATTAATGGCAGCATAAGGTGACATTTTCGCGATCATTTTGAGATCGGATTCTAGCTGTACAATACGATCTACCATCCACCCTTTATCTGCAACTGCCATTTTTAATTCAGCAAAAGAAATGACTGGATTTACAAGATAATCTCTACTCAAATATCGTTTTGGTCGATTCATAATATCCAAAAAAACGACTCGTTCGCGATTTCCAACTGCTAATCGCATATAATTCATCAAATTTCTAGCAATAAAATGTTCATAAATATTTGGAATTCCATCTCTCATTTTAAATGGAATATTATATTCTAATAGTTTTTCCAATAAAAGTCTTGGTTGGGTATTTGTCCGAAAAATAATTGCCATTTCCGAAAAAAGAATTCCCTTACGATTATATTCTCGAATCAAGTTCAAGATCTGTTCATTTTCTTTTCGTTGATTCAAAACTTCATGGACTTGTATTGGATGTTTTTTTCCTCGACTCGATTGAATATCTTTTGGAAACCGTTTTGTATTATTTTTAATAACCCTTTTAGCACCATTGACAATATCTTCACTACAACGGTAGTTCACGCTCAATAACGTCTTCTTACAATTTGGATAATCTTTTTCAAAGCCAAGCATAATTTCTGGATTCGCTCCTCGAAATCGATAAATCGATTGATCATCATCTCCTACAATAAAAAGATTATGATTTGGCTTTGCTAACATTTTTACAATGTTATACTGTAATTTATTAATATCTTGAAACTCATCGATTAGTATATAAGGAAATCGTTTTTGCCATTGCTCTAAAATATCCTCTCTTTGTAAAAATAACTCATAGGTAAATACCATCATATCATCAAAATCAATTTTGTGATAAAGTCTTAAATATTCTTCATAGGACTCATAAATGGTACGAAATACATCATCAGAACAAGTTGCACTATAATAATGTTCTAACGATAACATTTCTCCTTTTACTAAACTAATCTCCCCAATTAAATTACTTAAAAATTCAGCTTCATCTTCCATTTCAAGTTTTTGTCTTGCTACAATTTCCCGTAAATATTGACGTTTTTCCTCTTCACTTACAACATTTGCACTTGTATATCCATAAGCCTGTTTTAAAATTGTAAAGAAGATAGAATGAAACGTTCCAAACACAACTGGCAGGTTTTCACCTGCCAGTTTATAAAATCGTTCCTTCATTTCTAAGGCTGCTGCCTTTGTAAATGTAATGACTAAAATCTTTGCTGGATGAATCCCATGTTGTTCTATGAGATGCTGAACACGATGAGTCAAGACCATTGTCTTCCCAGATCCTGGTCCTGCAAGTACAAGCATAGGTCCATCTTTATGAACAATTGCTTGTTTTTGCGCCTCATTAAATGTCATCATCTAGATTTCTGCCTCCAATTTTGCAATTGCTTGTTTTACACGAGCAATCGTTTCTTCTTTTCCTATAATTTCCATAATTTCTGTTGCTCCACCAGGAGTTGACTGTTTTCCAGAAACCGCTGTACGAACTGGCCACATAACATATCCATTTTTCACTTCTTTTGCTTTTACAAAGTTAATAAGCATTTCATAAAGAGCATCATTGCTATAATCTTCTTGTGCTTCTAATACTGGTAATATATCCTTTAACACTTCTAGAGAAGTTTCTGGATTTGTTTTCATTTTCTTATGTGTATACATTGCAATATCATATTCTGGCACTGCTTCAATGAAATCAATATGTTCTTTAATTTCTGTGAATTTTTCAATTCTTGTTTTTACAAGAGCTGCAATTTTATGGAAATCTACCTCTTTTGTAATCACTTCTTTCATATGTGGAAGTGCCATCGTAAAGAATTTATCCTCATCCATAGCTTTGATGTATTCTCCATTCATCCAAGCTAATTTTACCATATCAAATACAGATGGAGTTTTGGACATTCTATGATAATCGAATTCTTTTACAAGTTCCTCTAAAGAAAAGATTTCTCTATCATCTTCTGGACTCCAACCAAGAAGTGCTACGAAGTTTACAATCGTTTCTGTTAAAAATCCTTGTTCGATTAAATCTTCATAAGAAGAATGTCCACTTCTTTTACTTAACTTTTGATGTTGTTCATTTGTAATCAATGGGCAGTGTACATAAACTGGAACTTCCCAACCAAAGGCTTCGTATAAACGGTTATACTTTGGTGAAGAAGATAAGTATTCATTCCCACGAACAACGTGTGTAATTCCCATTAAATGGTCATCTACTACGTTAGCAAAATTATAAGTTGGATACCCATCAGATTTGATTAAGATCATATCATCAAGTTCTGAATTTGGAACTGTAATATCTCCATAAATTTCATCATGGAACGTTGTTGTTCCTTCTGTTGGATTGTTTTGACGAATAACAAAAGGAATGCCAGCATCTAATTTCGCTTGTACTTCTTCTTTTGATAACTGTAAACAGTGTTTATCATATTTTGCGATTTCTTTTCCTTCTGTAGCCTCTGTACGTAAAGAAGCAAGGCGATCTGCATCACAAAAACAATAGTATGCTTCTCCTTTTTCTACTAATTGTTTTGCGTATTCCATATAGATACCAGATGCCATACGCTCACTTTGCACATATGGACCACAGCCACCATCTTTATCAGGACCTTCATCATGGATTAATCCTGTTTTTTCTAATGTTCTATAAATAATATCAACAGCACCTTCTACATAACGCTCTTGATCCGTATCTTCAATACGAAGTAAGAAATCTCCTCCTTCGTGTTTCGCAATTAAATACGCATAAAGCGCTGTTCTTAAATTACCAACATGCATACGCCCTGTTGGACTTGGTGCAAATCTTGTTCTGATTTTAGCCATTATTGTTCCTCCTGTATTTACAATAAAGCATTTTCTCACTGCTTTTTTATAAAAATTTTCTATCTTTCATTATCGCAATTATTATATCTTTCGTCAAGTATTTACAAAAAATTTCTGCGATCATCGTTACCGTTAAATGTAATATTTTGGTTTACATTAGGAACATAGCATCTCCAAAGGAGAAAAATCTATATTTTTCTTTTACTGCTTCCTCATAGGCAGCCATAATATGTTCTTTTCCTGCCAATGCCGATACTAACATAAGCAAAGTAGATTCTGGCAAATGAAAATTTGTAATCAAAGCATCTACACATTTAAATTGATATCCCGGATAAATAAAAATTTCTGTCCAACCACTTGTTTCTTTTACATATCCACGTTCATCTGCAACGGACTCTAATGTTCTTGTACTTGTTGTTCCAACTGAAATAACACGTCCACCTTTTTCTTTTGTTTCGTTAATAATACGAGCTGCTTCTTCTGTAATCATATAAAATTCAGAGTGCATATGATGGTTCGTTACATCTTCTACCTTTACAGGTCGAAACGTTCCAAGTCCCACATGAAGTGTTACTCTTGCAAGTTTTATACCTTTTTGTTCAATTGCCTTTAATAATTCTGGTGTAAAATGAAGTCCAGCTGTAGGAGCAGCGGCAGACCCTGCATGCTTTGCATAAACTGTTTGATAGCGATTTTTATCTTCTAATTGATGTGTAATATAAGGTGGGAGTGGCATTTGTCCAAGTTGATCTAATACCTCTTCAAAAATTCCTTCATAATAAAATTTAATGAGACGATTTCCCTCTTCTACAATATCAATAATTTCTCCTACTAAAAGACCATTTCCAAACATGATCCTTGTACCCGGCTTTGCCTTTTTCCCTGGTTTTACTAATGTTTCCCAAACATCATCTTGTTTTCTCTTTAAAAGAAGCAATTCAATTTTTGCCCCTGTTCCTTCTTTTTCACCAATTAAACGAGCTGGAATTACTTTCGTATCATTAATAACAAGACAATCTCCTTCTTTTAAATACTCAATAATTTCCTTAAAAATATGATGTTCGATTTTTCCTGTTTCTTTGTTTAACACCATTAATCTAGAACTAGAACGATCTTCTAATGGATCTTGTGCAATTAATTCTTCTGGTAAATGATAATAAAAGTCTTGTGTTTTCATCATAATTTTCTTACTCTTTCCTTTTTCTTTTCTATAACTAAAAGTACTATTTTACTTCTACACCACTGTAATAATGTTTAATAATTTCTTCATATGTATATCCAGCCTTTGCCATTCCATTAGCACCAGATTGACTCATACCAACGCCATGACCATATCCCATTCCTGCAAAATAATACGTTCCTACTTTTTGAGGGGCATTTTTTGGATAATTAGATAAATTGTTACTTCCCATAACAATAAATTGTTCGTTATCTGTATCACTACCCTTGGTTGTCCCATTCGCACTTAATATATAACTACTTTGGATTCGCTTTGTTGTTTGCTTTCCATTTCCACTTAACACGGTAACCTTATCTGGAACATCTCCTGCTTTTATAACTTTAAATTTGGTACTATATGTTCCAAAATAGCTTCTGACTGCTGATTTTTGTAATGTTAAAGTTCCGCTACTCCCTTTGATTTTTAAAGAATATAAACGGTTACTATTAGAGCGCATATCTTCGATTAAAGACTGTACCGTTCCAACACTCTTACCTTGGGCACTTAGCTTTGCTTGAATCATCTCATTGGTAAATGTCATAATCCACGGCTTCTTTTCTGGTTCTAACTCATAAATATCAGGAACACTTTTTAAATATGCAACATCTCCTGCCCAAACTTCATCACAACTTGCTGTAGCACCGCCACTTGTGGAAAAAAAGGTAGCATCAATCAAGGAATCTTTATAATAAATATATGTTCCTTTTGTAGCATCTACTGCTTGGTTCGTTGATTGTTCTTCTATTTGATATCCTTTATAGACCTGACTTGATGTCGTATCATTTAAAATATATGGTTTACTACTGTTAGAATCACTGGCAAAACCACCTTTATTTGCTGCATAAGTTCTTGCTACTACTGCTTGTGTTTTTAATGCTTCCTCATGCCAACTAGAAACCATTTCCGCTGGAACTACCCCATATAAATAATCATCGATTGGAATGACATTAACGGCTGTAACGCTTGTACTACCATATCTTCCAATCTCTAAACGCCCACGATAAGATTTGGATCCAAGTGTCAACACTTTATCTCCGGCTTCGTTTTTGGAAACAGGCGCAACTTGTGGATATCCATTTTCCCCACTTCCATCATAAAGAATCGTGTCTTCACTTCCAGTCAATTTGACCCGATGACCATTATCTGCTCCTAAACTTTCAAAAGAAAGTCCAAATGCTCCTTTTACTTGATTCATAATCGTTTTTAATGTACTAGAGCTTCCAGTTTCTCCAATCACAATACTGATCGATTCACTATTAAAAAAACCGACATATGCTATAATATTATAATTTTTTCTCAAGCTGTCTGCCATCATCTTAGCCTCTTCATAGCTATCATATGTTTGTGTCGATTTGGCAAAATATTTTGAAGTAGGTATAAATGTAAAGCCATTTGTGCTAGAGAGTGTTGCTAATGTTTTATACTGATTTGTCACACTATAGCCAATTAAAATTTTAGAATCTGAAACTTTTAAACTGCTCTTTGTCGCAAACTCTGTTGTTAAACCAATTCTAAGAGAATCTGTTTTAGTCGCTGCCAAGATAGGCTGTTGTATCGCAACCATAATAGCAACAAGCATAATACTCATTGCCTTCTTCCATCTTTTCTTCATAAAAACCTCCATTCGCTCTGTAAAACATAGTTTCTTTCCATTGAAACTAACGAATAGCAGTCAAAACAAAAGCTATTTCATATCCTTCTGTCTCGACTGCTATTTTTAATTGCCTATATTTTTTTTATAAATTAGAATAAGTCCTTTTAATAGCAAGTCATTATCATAAACGATTTCTCGTTTACAGTATGGAATGACACATTTGGATAAACCACCTGTTGCGATGACAGTTGCCCTCTCTTGTAGTTCCTCTTCAATTCTATCTATCATTCCATCTATCATTGCTGCATTTCCATGAATCATACCACTTTTCATACAATCTACTGTATTTTTTCCAATCACGCGTTTTGGAGCATCAAAGCTAATAAAAGGCAACTGAGATGCTTTGCTAGAAAGCGCTTCCTCTGCTACTTTCATTCCCGGATAAATGATTCCTCCGATATAATTGTTATTTTTATCAATGACCGAACAAGTCGTTGCTGTTCCCATATCAAAAACAATCAACGGTGCTTGATATTCATGAATGGCAGCAACTGCATCTACTACAAGATCGGCTCCAAGTTGTCCCGGATTATCCATTAAAATATTAAGACCTGTTTTAATTCCCGGTCCTACCACAAGTGGCTTATGACCAGTTACTTTATAAATTGCCTCTTTTAAAGGATTCGTTAGAGGCGGAACAACAGAAGAAATAATAGCTCCTTCTATTCGTTTGATGTCAACCTTATAAATATCAAATAATGTTTTAAAACTGATGGCATACTCATCCATCGTTTTATCCCGATCGGATGCAAGTCTTCCTTCAAACACAATCTCTGTATCTTGTATACAACCAATAACAATGTTTGTATTTCCTATATCCAATGCTAGTATCATCGTTTCTACCCTCAATCCGTACCATATTTTAAAGCAAAAATATTCCCTATTTCTAGCTTTCTCTTGATCTTTTCCTATTGTACCCTCTTTTTGTCTATAAATCAAGAATAAGATTCTGACACTTCCAATATTTCATCATGTACTTTTCCTACCTTATTTGTTATAATGTTGTCATTATATGATTTATTATTGGAATTTTACCTTGGAGGTTTTACTATATGTTAAAAGGAAAAACTGTACTGTTAGGCGTTACGGGAGGTATCGCTGCTTATAAAATTGCTAATTTAGCAAGTATGCTTGTAAAACAACATGCCGATGTTCATGTTCTTATGACAGAGAATGCGACGAATTTCATTAATCCCATTGCTTTTGAAACACTAACGAATCACAAATGCTTAGTCGATACGTTTGACCGAAACTTTCAATTCAATGTAGAACATATCTCCATTGCTAAATTAGCAGATGTTGTTCTAATTGCTCCTGCCACTGCCAATGTCATTGGAAAAATTTCTCATGGAATTGCCGATGATATGTTGACAACAACAGTCATGGCTTGTACTTGTCCAAAAATATTTGCTCCTGCTATGAATACAAACATGTATTTAAACCCTATTGTTCAAGATAATCTAAAAACATTAAAACATTATGGCTATGAAGTCATCGAACCAGACAACGGTTTCTTAGCTTGCGGAGATATAGGAGCTGGAAAAATGCCTTCTGAACAAGTATTATTCGATTACATTGTAAAAACAATTGCTTATGAAAAAGATTTACAAGATAAAAAAGTTTTAGTGACAGCTGGTGGAACACAAGAAGCCATCGATCCTGTTCGCTATATTACAAATCATTCTTCTGGAAAAATGGGATATGCTATCGCAAAAGCTGCCATGTTACGTGGTGCAAAAGTAACTCTTATTACAGCCCCTACTGCTCTAACTCCACCACTATTTACAACGGTGATTCCTGTCGTTAGTGCTTCTGA
>JADIML010000199.1 GCA_017694765.1 Candidatus Scybalomonas excrementavium | reverse complement strand
TACAATATCCATTTGGATATGGACTTTCTTATACAACATTTGCTTATGAAGATCTAGAAGTGAAAGAAGATAGTATTTCCTTTACTGTTAAAAATACAGGAAAAAGAGAAGGGGAAGAAATTGCACAACTTTATGTAAAAGCACCAGGAGAGCAAGTATTCACACCAAAGAAAGCATTAAAAGGATTTACAAAGATTGCATTAAAACCACAAGAAAGTAAGAGAGTAACGATTGCATTTGATGATAAAACATTCCGTTACTGGAATGTAGTGACAAATTCTTGGGAAGTAGAAGGTGGAGAATATCAAATTTTAGTTGGAAGTAGTGTAAGAGATATTCATTTAATAGGTACTATCGTAAAACAGGCTACAACAACAATATTCCCTTATGAAAAAGCAAAGATGGCATCTTATTATACAGGGGAAATTTTTGATGTATCGGAAAAAGAATTTGAATCATTATTAGGTCATGCCATTCCAGATGGTAGCTGGTCAGGAGAGCTTACGAAAAATGATGCAATTTGTCAGATGTATTATGCAAAAAGCTGGATTGGAAGATTTATTTATAAACAATTAACAAAGATGAAAAAGAAAAGTGAAGAAAAAGGAAAACCAGATCTGAATATCTTATTTATCTATAATATGCCATTTAGAGGAATTGCAAAGATGACAAATGGAATGGTTAGTATGCATATGGTAGATGGTATGGTAGAAGTAGTAAATGGTCATTTCTTCAAAGGTATGAAAAAAATCATTGGAGGATTTTTCTCAAACCGAAAAGCAAATAAAATATATAAGAAAAATTTAACTAAATAATCGAATAATAAAGAAGAAAAGAAAGAGAAAGTTTATATCTCATTCAAAAAGATTTGTATAAAAAATACGTATTGTAAAGAAGAGTAACATTCTATACAATACGTATTTTTGTTTCTATAGTTTCTTTTCTTATAAGAAACTATACTTTATTTGGAAGGAGAAAGTGGAAAGAGAATTCTAAGAGTAAATGTATGATGTTCCCCATGTAAAGTCATAGATCCATTATATTTTTTAACAGCTATTTGAATACTCTTTAATCCATATCCATGATATTCTTTATTTTTCTTTGTTGTAGAAGGAAGAGTATCCCTTTGTAAGGAAAGAGAAGTTTCCATATAGTTTTCAAATTCAATCATTAAAAAGTCATTTTTTTGAAAGAGTGATAAAGATACGAAACGTTTTTCTGGATCTTCAAGTTGGGATACATATTCAATGGCATTATCCAGTGCATTTCCAAAAATAGAACAAATATCTTTCACATGCATAAAAGATAGAAGTTTACCATCTGCCATACAAGTAAAGTGGATATTGTTTTTAATACAGTATAAATATTTTGTTGTCAATACGACATCAAGCACTTGATTTCCTGTGTGAGTAAAGGCTTCTTGTGTTAAGATAGCTTGTTCCATCTCGGATAAATATTGTTCTCGTTTCTCTGGATTTTGTTCCGAACGAATGGCTAGCATATAATGTTTTAAGTCATGAAACTCTCTTCTAAGAAGTTCAATGTTATCAATGGACATACGATAATTTTCATACTGTCTTTGTAATACAATGTTCATCGCTTGATTCTCACTTCGCATACATAATTCTTTTCTTTTATCCTGTTGAGAAAAGAGCATAACAAGACCACTAAAATCAACTAAGGTACGAATATAAAGAAGTGAAAATGTAGCACTAGAAAAAGGAGTGTTTGGAGCGACAAAGCTAAGATTTCCCATAATAAATGCAGATAATCCTACTAAAGTAGTACCAAACAACTCTTTTCGATTTACATTAAGAGCTTCTTCATTGGGAAGATGTTCTTTTTCTAAAAAATAATAAATGGTGTAAGAAATTCCATATAAAAGGACTACACTAAGGAAACATAATAAGGAAGATTCCTTTCCTGAATGGAGAGTAAACCATACATAAAGTTGCCAATGAAGAGAAGCGACAAATTCAGCTAATACAAAAGCTCTAATACAGCAAAAGAAGCCGTCCACAAAAGAGAGCTTTAAAGGAAATACGAGGAAAAACAATATACTAATAATAGCACCAATAATACCCGGAACCCATAAGTATAAAGGAAACTGTCCAGCACTCCACTGATAAAAACAAAACCATAGAAACATAAGTACGGTATAAAAGCAAAATTTTTTGTTAGAATAGATTTTCTGTTTAAAAATAAGGAGATAAACAAAGCAAGCAGACCATTCAGCTACTGCTGTATAAAATCTCGGAATATCAATTAAATCAGAAAGAGTCATTAGTAGGTTCCTCCTAAATAATCAGTTAAATCATTCATAAATGTCTTTTTCTTTGTACGACTTAGTGGAAGTTCTAATTGATTGGATAATAGAACATGATTTGAGGAAATACGGGTCACATGATGTAAGTTTACAAGGTAAGCATTATGGCATTTGGAAAACCCTTTGTGATGTAAAGTTTCCTCCATTTTTTTAAGTGGACCAGCCGTTGTAAATTCTCCACGCTCAGAATGAATATGTATGGAATGACGTTGACTCTCCATATAGTAAATCTGCTCAAGAGATAATTTGAAAAAATTACTATCTACTTCAATCGTAAGATAAGATTTTTTCTGTTTATGTTCTATGCGTTTTATCGCTTTTTGAATAAGTTGAGAAAATGGCAAATATGGTACTGGTTTTAATAGATAGCCAAGGGCATCAACAAGATAGCCCTGAATTGCAAATTCCACAGTTGATGTAATAAAGATAAAAATAACATCTTCATCAAAACGACGAATGGATTGAGCCGTTTTCATACCATCTAAATGTTTCATTTGAATATCCAATAAAATGATATCAAAGTCTCCAGAATAATCAGAAACAATATCAAGTCCATCTGAAAAGATAGAAATCTGAAACATAACATGATACTCTTGTTCAAACTTTTTTATATAATTTTGTAAGGTTTGAGAATAATTTTTGTCGTCTTCAACAATTGCAATTTTAATCATAATGTTCCTCAATTCTATTTATAAAAATTATTATGACAATGAAACGATAATCCTACTACAAAAAAGGAGCCATGAAAATATAAAATAGATGGCTCATTTGTTTCCATTATACCATAAAAACAAAGGAAGTGCAAAATGTAAGTCTAAGAAATCACGAGATCAAGGTTGTCAATTTGCTTGGCATGTACCATACCACTTTCCATCGTATAAATTTTTGTTGTAGAGACATTACTATGTCCAAGAATATCTGCAAGACGAGAAATATCCTTTTCAGAATCATAATAAGTTCTAGCAAAAAGATGACGTAAATTATGTGGATATACTTTTTTTGGTGGAACATGTGCTTTTTCACATAGGTTTTTCATATTGCGCCATATATTGCTTCTATCCAAAGGATTTCCACGATTACTTGTAAAGACTGGACCAGAAGTTTTTTGATGATTATCAATATAAGCAAGCAATAGCTGTTGGAGTTTTTTTGGAAGAAAGACGATGCGATGTTTTCCTTTTGATGATACAATGGTACGTCCAGATTTTACACATTCTACAGTAATAAATTGAAGTTCAGAAATACGAATCCCTGTAGAGCATAGTGTTTGTAAAATAAGAGCTGTTTGGATTTTATTCTCCTCATGGGCAATATGAATGAGACGGATATATTCTTCTTTTGTCAACTCTTTTTCTTCTGGATAAAAAAGCATTTTTTGGATTTTGAGTGGTTTTACACGACATTCTTGAAAACCATAATAGGATAGAAAACCATTAATACTTGTGAGCATAGAGTTTACGGTAGAAGGTGAATATTGTTTCGTTAAAGATTCTTTCCATAAAATTAGTTTTTCTTTATCAATAGTTTGGTTTGGAAGGAATTGTAATAGGACGTGTAAATCTCGTTCGTATTTTTGAATCGTTTTAAGACTTCGTTCTTGTTCCTTTAAATAGGTAAAATAATGATTCATTTTTGCTTCTGTAATAGTAATTTGCAACTTCTTCATGTTGCATTCCTCCTTTAGTATTGTGATTAAAAAAGTTGTTGAGCTATAATAAGTTTACCAAATAAAGGATATTTTATCATTGACCAATATATGGAAATGAAATGTGGAATAAAATAGCACTGCGTGCCAACAATGTGCAGCTTGCGTAGAAGGCACAAGTCAAGCGAAAATACTTATATTTTCATTTTTTTGTAAAGGCAATGAGTCATAAACTATGCTTACATAAGTTTGTGACGACTGCTCGTGCGCGGCAAAGTGTAAATTGCTAGAAGCAACTTAAAGTCGCGAAGAGTGTGCAATGTATAC
>JADIML010000198.1 GCA_017694765.1 Candidatus Scybalomonas excrementavium | reverse complement strand
ATATAAAAGGATATGGTTCGAAAAAATATTATATACAATTAAACGGGAATCATATGTATGCAACCTCAAAGTCAAATTATGCAACAGAATTTACATTCTATAAGATGTCTAATATGACACAAGTATTGATTCAAAACAAGAAATTTACGAATCAGATTGATAACACAGACGGTATTTTCCCACATACAAAGAAAATTGATTATTTAGGTGATGGAGGAAACGATTCTAAGGAATATACAGAGGTAACAGACAGTGATGCATATCGATTATATTTAGATTTAGCATCCAATGCTCTTCCAGAACCTGTAGATGTTGTTCTTGTTATTGATCAATCCAATAGTATGAATGAAACATGGAGTGAAACATGGAATAATAGTGTAACAAAAGCAAGTAAGGTAAATCAAGAGGCAAAGAAATTAGTGAATAAAATTTTGACCAATAGCGGGGATAATCGAATTAGTGTTATTGGATATGCTGAGGCTGCAAAAACTCAGATTACATGGTCTTCTAATTTAAATAATGTTGAAGCTGCAATTAATCGTGCAACTACTCCGAAATATGAAGGTACTAATATGATGGATGCATTACGAGAAACAAAATATCTACTAAATAATAATACAACTTCTCGTAAAAAATATGTATTCTTCTTAACAGATGGAGCTCCAACTTTCTATTATAGTACAACGAATTCAGAAGAAAATGAATGGTCTCAAGGAAACTATTTTGATGAGGGATATGAGCCAGATAAAAAAGGAAATGGTACAGAAAATTCTCTTGCAAGTTCTAAAGAACCAACCATTGCATATGCCAAGAAAGTTCGAGAAGAATTGAAGAATGTAACATTTTATGCTTTAGGAGTGGATATTGGTGGTGATTCTACTTATGCAGATCCAGTTTTAGATGCCATTGCTTCAAGTTCTGATCTTCATTTAACAGCAGAAAAAGGTAATTCTGAACAGTTGACAGAAGCATTTGAAACTCTTTTAAGAGGATTAGAAGCAAATCAACTTTCTATTACTGATACACTAAGTGCATATGTAGATTTAAATCAAACGGCAGATATTGTTGTAACAATGCAAGAAAGAACAGATATTTCTGGTAATTGTCAGGATGATAATCAAGAAGCGATTATGCTTTGGAAAGGAAGCTGGAATGGACAACGGATTATAGCAGAAGAAGTAGATACAAATGAGGTTTCTAGGCATATGAAATACTCCCATGACGATAGAAATAATATAGGAACCTCTATTATGAAAACAATAACATATAATCCAGACACAAAACAAATCAAAGCTATTTTCAATCCATACTATAAGATTAATGGAGATTATTTGTATACACTTTCTTTTAACATCGTTGTTACAGAAGAAGCAAAAGAGGAATTCTCAGATCAAGAATACCCTATGATTGGTGATAATGAAATGATGAAAGGTGATTTAGAAACCGATTATGGACAAAATACAACAAGTTCCAATCAAATTGGTCTTTTTGCTAATAAATTTAATGAAAGTACATATCAGCAAGAAGAAGGTAACGTAAATATTTCTTACCGTGTTGTTGGAAAGAAGGAAGTAACAACGGAAGTTTATCAAGAAAGACCAGTTGTTCAAGTACCAGAGAAAGATGCTTACAATTTGGTTCTTACAAAGGTAGATGTAACAAATACAAACATGACATTAGAAGGCGTACAATTTGATTTATATCGAGAAGATGAAACGAGTAACAGTACAATTGAAATTGATGGTAAGGAAGTTAAGGTAGTTAAATTAAATACCAATTCATTAGTAACAGACGAAAATGGACAAATTGATTTAACAACAATCATTGGAAATAGTAAGTTAATAGATGGAACTTATTATTTGGTTGAAACAAAAGCATACACAGGATATAAAATTTCTGGACCATATAGCTTTGTTTTAAGCAGTGGCAATGTAATGATAGATTCTTCTAATACGATGTTAGTTTCTACAAAAGAAGGAGAATCTTATAAACTAACTGTTAAAAATACAAAAACAGCATCTCTTCCAGAAACGGGAGGAATGGGAACAACAACCTTTACAGTTATTGGAATTACAACGATGGCTGTAGCAGCTATTGGAATCATTTACACAAGAAAGCAACAGGAACATAGAGGAGAGAGATAATCCCTCTCCTCCTACCAGATAAATATAGGATAAACTGTTGTTTCTATAAATAAAAGTAAACTTGTCAACAAGAGAAATAAAAAGGAAAGAGAGGACAAGACTATGAAAACACAAAGTAAAACAATCAAAGGATTAGTAGCATGGATATTAACATTTATTGTAGTAGTAGCAACTGCAATACCAACATGGGCAACGACAAATAATGGTACAGGTAATTTAGTAAAATTAACAAAAGATTCTACAACAACAATTTATGTTGGTACAACTGACAATGAAGCCAATAAGAATGACATACTTGGTCTTTATCAAGTAATCCAAACAACATTTGATGAAAAAAACAATACATTAACTCATCAATTTACAGAAGAATTCAACAAATTTAAGCAAGAAAATCAGAAGTATAAAGATATTAATGAAGATACTTATATGAAGTATGAAGAAGAACAATTAAAAGCAGTTTTAGGTGAATTTGCAGCTTATGTAAAAGCGCATAGTGTGGAAGCAGATAAAACAGCAAATACTGGAGATACAGGAATTGCTAGATTTGATACCGTCGGTTTAGGACAATATATTGTAGTTGGTCTAGGAAGTTCAACAGGAACAAAAATCTATCAAACAGTTTCTGTAGAAGTACAGCCAAGCGTAGAAAATGGAGAATATAAACTTTATGAATCTTATACAGTTGATATGAAAACAGCAGATGTACCAATTGAAAAAGAGGTAACAGTTCCAAGTGGTGATAATAGTGTAAGTATTGGTGATAAAGTCACTTATACTGTAACCGTAGGAATTCCTACTTATCCAGCAGGAGCAACAAATAAAACCTTTTATATGGGTGATAAAATGTCAAACGGTTTAACATTTGATGACGCTAGTTTAAAAGTCTATACCGATGAAGCAAGAAAAAATCTGTTAGATAGTGAAGCTTATACAGTTGAGAAAAAAGAGGATACAACAAATGCTACTTTCTATGTTAATTTTGATTATGATAAAGTAGTAGCAGCTGGAGCAACAACTCTTTATGTCGTATATGATGCTTATATTAATGAAAATGCACAAGTTGGGACAGTAGGTATTACAAACGAAGCGAAACTTTATTATACAAGCAATCCATTTGATGGAAATACTTGGGAACCAGGACATGATGGAGAAGAAGCCAATGGAGAAGCTAGTGATACAGCAACCGTATATACATATGGATTAGTAATTAAGAAATATGAAACAGCTAATGAAAACAAAGTATTAGCTAATGCAACATTTGAAGTTTATAAAGCATCAGATATCATTAATGAAGGTGCAGATGCAACAGTAAATAGTGGAGCAAAACCAATTGCTACAATTACAACAGATGCAACAGGTTATATTGCTTTAAATGGATTAGCAAAAGGAACTTATTACTTAAAAGAAACAAAGGCACCATCTGGATATAACCTGTTAACAGAATTAGTACAAGTGGAATTAACAAATCCTACAAGCAAAATTACAACAACAAATAATTACAAATATACATCTAATATAGAAGAAGCTATGATGGATGTTCAAGCTCAAAGAATCGTTGATAATACAGTAGAATATGGTTGGTTACAAAAGGATTCTACAAAAGTTACTTGGGCAAAAAATAAACCAGGCGATACTTATTTACCAGCATATCTTTTAAGTACAGAAACTTCTGTAAGCAATTCAGAAAATGGAGAAGCTGGATATGAAATTGCAAAGGTAGAAAATAGCACAGGCGCTCAATTACCATCTACAGGTGGTGCTGGTAGAAAAGTATTCTACATCGCAGGTCCTATCTTAATGGTAGGTGCGGGAGTCATTTTGGTAACAAGAAAACGTATGGAAGGTAAAGACAATTAATTGCTTGTCAATGGCGTATCATATTTATAAAACATACAATATGCTAAAATAAAAACATACCATAAATTATGAATAATAGGACGAGAAGGAGGGAAGGATTTAGACTTCCTTCTCGTTCTAATAAAAGATACTATAGATTAAGAAAAGAAGCATATAGCAGTAGGGAGAGACGCATGAGGAAAAAAGAGAGAAAGAAAAAAAAGATCAATATAGCCAATCTGTTATTAATCAGTGTATTCTTCGTGGGGCTCTTGGTGGTGCTATATCCAACGATTAGTGATTTCTTCAATGAGTTTCACGCATCAAGAGCTATTATCAATTATGAAGAAGCAGTAAGTGAAATGTCTGATGAAGAATATAATCAAATTTTAAAGAAAGCTAAAAATTATAATAAAAATCTTATAAGTGGCGATTTTGTAAATGGGAAGGCAGAAGATAAGCTGTACCAATCATTACTAAATATCGGTGGCGATGGTATTATGGGATATATTGAAATTCAAAAGCTAGGAGTGGATTTACCTATTTATCATGGAACATCAGAAGAGATTTTACAAACAAGTGTTGGACATTTAGAAGGGAGTTCATTACCAGTTGGGGGAAAAGGCACTCATTCTGTTTTAACAGGACATCGAGGACTTCCAACTGCCAAGTTATTTACCGATTTGGATCAATTACAAGAAGGAGATACCTTTCAAATTTTTATCTTAGATGAAGTATTGACATATGAAGTTGATAAAATTTCAATTGTAGAACCAGAAGATGTATCCAAACTAATGCCAGTGAAAGGAAAAGATTATGTAACTTTAGTTACTTGTACACCATATGCAGTAAACACACATCGTCTCCTTGTAAGAGGAGTTAGAATTCCAACACCATATTCTGCAGAACGAGTATCTGCAGATGCGATTTTAATCGAGCCAATGCTTGTTGTGCCAGTCATTGCAGTACCAGCTCTTAGCATTGTTTTAACAACACTTCTTATTTCTACAAGAAAGAAGCGAAAACATAATAATATTGTCATACAAAAGAAAGGGGTAGGTGAAGAATCATGTTCAGAAAAGGAAGAAAAATAGGAATTGCTCTCACAGTTGCATTATGTATGGTCATAGTATATAGCATGTCAATGATATCTGCCATTTATGCAAAGACTACGACAAATGAAGCAATCGATACGGGAGCCTATGTATCATTAACTTTAAAATATCCAGTAAATGGAGCAAAATTTTCCATTTATAAAATAGCAACTGTAGATGAATCAGGAAGGTTTACAAAGACAAAAGAGTTTGAAGCAGCAAATGTAAAAATTCAAGGTCAAATGACAGAGAATGATTGGCGACTATCAGCAGATGCTTTTGAAAAATATATTTTGGATCAAAATACAGTAAAGCCAGAACAGCCAGTCACAACGAAAATCGAACCACTCATGACAAAGATGACACAAGATAGCCAGTTAAAATTTGAAGGAACTACTATGACTACTGGATTGTATCTGGTAGTTGGAGAAAAGACAATCAGTGGATATGATACCTATACACCATCTTCATTTCTTATGGCATTGCCAAATGCTGGAATCGATGAAAATGGAGATAATGTATTAGATTATGATGTTATCGTGGAAGTGAAATATGAGCATGTAAATACTTATATTCCAACGCCAACACCAGATCCAACACTAGATCCAGACCCAACACCGGATCCAGACCCAACACCAGATCCAGCAACAGAATCTATCACAGTCATAAAAAACTGGATTGATGATGGAAATGAAGATGCTAGACCAGAGTCCATTCGTGTCAACTTATATAATGGAGATACATTTATTGAAAATGTAGAATTAAATGCAGATAATAATTGGCGCTACACGTTTACAGGAATGAAAGCAGGAGGCGATTGGATTGTTGTAGAAACAGGGGTAACGACTCCTTATATGGTAAACTATGAAGAGAGTGAAACAGCTTTACTCATTAACAATACTTATACAGAAGAGATAGATGAGAATGACACACCACATGGAAGTTTTGATCCAGGAGAAGAAGAGCCAGGAGATGATATTCCAAGTACAGAAGTTCCAGAAGAAATCGAGGAAAATGATGTACCACATGGAAGTTTTGATCCAGGTGATAGTAGTGATATACCACAAGGAAATGAAGGAAGTACACCAACTGTTGAGATTACAGAGAACGAAACTCCTCTATCTTCTCTTCCACAAACGGGGTTATTACAATGGCCAATCCCTATTTTAGGAATTGTCGGTTTAGGATTATTTGCATTTGGTTGGTATGACTATAAGAAAAAGAAGAGAGGATAAGAGTATGAAAAATCGAGGAACATGTGGCATTATTTGTATGATAGTTGGCTTACTCTTTTTAGGAGGGGCAATTGGGTTACTTGGATATAACACTTGGCAAGAGAAGGAAGGAGAAGAATCCATGACTCGTATTATGAAGGAAATGGATCCTATCATCACACCTTTAAAGCATGAGGTAGATATATTGCCAAAAACTATGCAAACAGTATCCGTAGAAGGAAATGAGTATATAGGAGTGTTGGAGATACCTCGTATTGGCACTATGTTTCCTATCTTAGAAAACTTAAGCGATGAGCAGTTAAAAATAGCTCCTTGTCGTTATAAAGGTTCTTATTTAAATGATACTATGATTCTTGCAGGACATAATTATCGTGAAGGTTTTGGAATCATTAAACAGCTAGAAATAGGAGATGTGGTAACATTTACAGACACCATTGGCAATACAATAAAATATCAAGTTTCTAATGTGGAGATTATTGAGGGAACAAATGTAGAAGCAATGGAAGAAGGAGAAGATTGGGATTTAACATTATTTAGTTGTACTTATGGAGGACAAGAACGTTATACAGTACGATGTACGAGAGTAGCGTCAAAATAAGTAGATAGAGAAAATACGTATTGAAAAGAACCTAGAGTTCAAAACAATACGTATTTTTTTGCTTATTTTGTTTATTTTTATTATTAGAAAGCTCCTATTAGAGACGTTTTATTTCTATTATAATTATAATCCAAAAGAAGATGGTTGGCTTTGTGATGTGCTATAGCGTTTTCTCGTTTCTTCGGATATAATTCCTTTTTCTTGAAGTTGCAATAGACTTTGATTCATACTGATCATACCGTTAGAAGAGCCAGTGGCAATCACATTGGCTAGTTGATGACTTTTGGATTCTCGTATCATTGTTCGGACAGCATCTGTTACTGGCATAATTTCAAAAGCAGGTACAAGGCTTCCATCAAGGGCAGGTACAAGCTGTTGAGATACGATCATTTGTAATACCATAGCAAGTTGAACACGTATTTGAGCCTGACCATTTGGTGGAAATACATCAATAATTCGATCAATGGTATTGCTGACACCAGTTGTATGTAAAGTGGATATGACAAGATGACCTGTTTCAGCTGCTGTCATAGCCGTTCGGATTGTTTCATAATCACGCATTTCACCGAGTAAAATCACATCAGGGGCTTGACGAAGACAAGCCCTTAATCCAGTTAAGTAATTATCAGTATCTTGACCAATTTCACGCTGTGTAACAACAGACTTTTTATGAGTATGCAAATATTCAATGGGATCTTCAAGGGTAATAATATGGGAATTATGAGTTGTATTAATGCGATCAATAATACAAGCAAGAGTTGTGGATTTTCCATTTCCAGCTGCACCTGTAACAAGAACAAACCCATTTCGTAAATTAGCAATATCCATAACTGCCTCTGGAATAAAAATATCTTTATGATTTGGTAATGTAAATCGAACAATTCGAATGACAGCACCAAGTGAGCCACGTTGCTTTAAAACACTAATTCGAAAACGTGAAAGATGTGGAATGGAGAAAGAGAAATCATCATCCCCATGGAGTAATAGTTTTTCCATACTTCGATTATCACTTAGTTGATAGATTTCTTGAATATAGGATTGAATATCTTTAGATGATAATTTTTTATCATTTAAATGTTGAATGATACCATTGATTTTAATCGAAAATGGCATTCCAGTAATCAAGAAAATATCAGAAGCATTTTGATGAATGGCTTGTTCTAAAAGTGTTTCTATCATCGGTATACGATCCTTTCTCAATATTTGTTTCTTGTATGTACTCGTTTTACAATTTCTCATAGCAATCACTAGATGCTTTATGACACTATGAATAAAAAGTTAGGGATAGATGATTATTCTTCTGGTTCTCCTATAAAAACAGGAAGGCTTTGATCGATGTCATACTGCTTAGAGTTATGTAGTGTATAGTCTATGATTTTCTGATCGGACTTTCTAAAAGTAATTTGAATTTCTTGACCATTTTCAAGAGAGAAAATCGCTTGAATTGTTTTATTATGAAATTTTATTCCAATGGAAGCAGGAGATTCAGAGTGATGAATTGCCTTTGTCATTGCTTTAGATAAAGAGTCTCCTTCTTTTATAAAATGATTCAAGTCTCGAATCCATTGTTGAGCCATAGCATCTGCTTTATAGTATTTTGTTACAAAATCGCTGTGCTGTTTTGAAAATGTAAGAGAAGAGTGAGCATTACTAATACTTAGTAGAGAAAAAACAGCAAGGCAAATGATAATAAATAGAAATAAAATCGTAGCAGCACCAATTTGAATACGACTTGTTATAACTTGCTTTTTCATCATAACTCCTCCTTATTCAGATGATAAAAGATAATGAGAACCTGTAAGCGTATAAATAGGTTCTTGTTTTTCTACTTGAGTAATGACAACCGATACCGTTAAAAGATCCTTTTCTATGGTGCAGGTTGTAGATACTTTTGCATAGCAATTTGTATTTTCACTCGTTGTAAGTTGCCAATTTGCCGTATAATATTCTAAGTCATCATGAGCATCTCTACCATTTGAAAAAGCAGTTTCTATTTTACTCTGTGCTAGAGTAATAGCATAATTTAAATCTTTTGATTGAATACTAAGGCTATTTGCTTTTATAAAAAGAGATACAAATATACCAGAACAAAGAACAAAGAAACCACAAACCCATAGCATTTCCATAAGAAAAGCATAAGAAGGTCGTAAATGATAAAAGTCTTTTTTCAAAGGAAATCCCTCCAAATCTATTTAGTGAGTGCTTCGAAGCAACAAGTTTAAAGAATACACAGGTGTATGCTTTTGTTGCTGTAATTGAATGGTTAAAAGATGTGTTTTCGTATCTAAGGAGAAAGAGAGGGAGTGGCAAGGCAGAAGAGGCAGACCATCTTCTAAGGTTAAGCCACTATTGATGGGGGTATAAAGCTCCATTAAAAAACCATTCTTTACATAAATCCATGTCTCAAATGTCTGATTGTTATGTTGACTTGTGAGAACTAATAGTTCTTGACCATTCTCTTCTCGAATTTGGATAGAGTCCATACTGTCAAATTGGCGAATTTTATTGGCAATGTAGTTAGAAGCAGTATCCGAATAGAAGGAACTCCTATTTTGTTGTTGTATATTGTCATAAACTTGGCTTCCTATAAGGACAAGAAACATTGCGCTTAGAACAAAAACAAATAGGAGAAGTAGAGAGAAGAGAATACTCATTTTACCAGTTTCTTTCAAAGAATTATTCCTCTGTTTCATAGGCATCCCCTTTTAAAGTATTGAGATTGATGACAGTAATTTCAGGCATAATATTATCTGCCCAGCTATCATAAAAAACTTTATATTTATGATGATTGATGATAACTCCATAATTTTCTTCTAAATATGCAATACTTGGAGCATATCTTCCTTCTGTGGCATAACATTGAATGTTCGCATAATGGAGAGCGTGTTCCAGTGTTTCCTGTTTCTCTCTTGACGTACGACTTAGCACACTTGGAAAGAGAGTTAGGATGGATAAAAGCAAAATGAGGAAAAGAAAAATAGAAAAGAAAAGCATTGGTATTTTTTTTATGTGCATAACAAGCCCTCCTTTCTAACCAATGGATGATAAAACGCCAACTAGAGGTAGCATAACAGATAATAAGATGAATCCAGTTGATACAGCTAGAATCATCACAATAGCTGGTTCTAAACGGGAAATTAAACTTTGGATTGCATCATAAGTGCGGATGTTAAACTCCTCATCTAAATGAGTAAGACTTGCTTCTAGTTGTCCAGTTTTTGCACCAGTTAGTACGAGCTGTAAATCAAAATCCATAAAAAGTTCTGCGTGCTGGACAGCTTCTGCAAAGCTCTTTCCTTGTTCTAACTCATAAGCACATTGCTCGATTTTATCTTGGACTTCAGAATGATCCACAACTGACTTAGCTAGCGTACATGCAGATACAAGATCTACGCCACAAGGATATGCAGTTGACATCACAGAGCAAAAGCGATGAAGAGCAATCATTGTGGAAATAGAAGAGTGTTTCTTTATAAAAGAAAGTAGTTTATAAAATAGTGTATTTTCTTTTTGTCTGCGAGAATAAAGCCAGATAAAAAGAAAAAGGAGGAGTAAAACGAAAGATAATAAGAGAGCAAATCCACTTAAGAATCCTCCGGTTTTGATAGCAATCGTTGCAATTTTTGGAACAGTTGCACCAAGCTCATTGTATACAGAAGAAAAAAGAGGCATTACTTTTGTAAATAATACGAATAAAATTGTCATGAGCATAAAGAGCATAATCGTTGGTGAGGTAATGGCTCTTCGAAGATTTTCCTTTGTATAATATTCTTGTTCATAGTATTCTGAAAGTTTTTCCATCGTAGAATCAAGGGTTCCTGTATTTTCTCCTAGTCTTGTCATATGAACAACATAGGAAGGAAAGCAAGAAGACTCTTCCATTGCTTGGTAAAAGGGAATCCCTTTTTCTATCTGCTTAGCCATTTCTTTTAGTGTGTTCGCATGGCTTTGATTCTTTGAGTTTTTTGCCATAAGAAGAAAGCCTTCTGATAATGGGGTAGCAGATTTTAACAGCATAGAGGTTTGGAGACAAAATTTAGATAAGGTAAGATCAGTAAATGGTTGTGTCTTTTTCATAAGTAGCTCCTTTCTAGCCTATCCATAGTTGACATCTACTAATAAATAAATTTAGCAGAATAATTTTTAGAGTTTGAAATGTATTGTTTTGTTTTGGTGCTATTTTTTCCAGTAGAAGCAAAAGTAGGGTCCATATATTTCCAGTTCTTTCCGTCAAAGTAAATAATATGGTCAACCCAACCTTTTCCTTTTATATAAACACTTACCCAAGCATGATAAACAGTTCCGGAATAACCAATGACAAGCTTCGTAGGAATATTTTGGGAGCGAAGCATAGAAGTCATTAAAGAAGCATAGTCAAAACAAATCCCCTTTTTGATGGATAAGGTTGTATTAGGGTTTGGTAAATAACCACTTTGAACTGTCTTTGCTTTTGCATAGTCATAGGAAATATGATTGACAACATAGTTATAAATTGCCTGAACTTTTTTGATTTCCTTTTTATGTTTTTTCGTCAGAGAAGTTGCTTTTTTCACAACCTTTGAGTTTTTTGTATAGTTACAAAATTGATTTGGATAGAGAAATGGCTCTAAAGAGTTTTTCAGTGTTACAGGAATTGGCTGACTCATGACTTGAGCATAAGAGTTTCCTGTTACATGTTCAAACACTTTAATCGTATAGGTTCCATTTCCTTCTGTTAATGGAAAAGTTTCATATTGATTTTTGGCATTTAAATCATATGTATAGGTTGTTTTCTTCGTAATTCGAACTTTAATTTTTGCATTATCTCCTTTGTATTTTAGCATAACATAGCCATTTGCTGTATGAGAGGCGTCTATAATAATAGAATCTGTTTGATACGTTTTCGTTCCAGAGGCAATCGGGGTTCTCACTTTCGCATAAAGTGGATGTAAGATAGGTAAAAAGAGGGAAGCCAACAGAATAAGAAGCAAAGGAAGAATGAGAATCCACTTTTTATTTCCTCTGAATAGTTGTTTCTTTTTATGAGAAATATAATACATGAATACACCTACTTTCCTTATATAAATGTAGAATAAATATACGATATAGTTCCAATTCTATTTTCACATAATTTTACAAATTTTACAATGAAAATTTTCTAAAATACGATGAAAAAAATAGTGGAAAATACCTTGACAAAAATCCCCAGTGATAATATAATCTAAAAATGTGCGTAAGTTTCTACGCATGGGCTTGTAAACAAGCAACCAACAGTTTACAAATATTGCAGGAGGTGAAAAGAATGCCAACATTTAACCAATTAGTTAGAAAAGGTAGACAG